>NZ_DVEA01000283.1:0-5400 GCF_015295965.1 Thermoleptolyngbya sp. M55_K2018_002 | reverse complement strand
GGGGGTGCTGGCTGCCGCAGATTTTGCTGGACTGGTGGCGGCGGGCGTGGGGAACTCGCCCTTGCCTGCCTTCCGCATCAGATACACCAGATTTAGCTCACTAATCTGCCCAGTGATCTCTTCAGTTTTATCCAGATGGGCGTATTGCTCGTCGGCCAGCCGCTTGATTGCCTGACGGTAGGCGCTGTCTAATTCGCCGTAGGCGCTGGCCAGGCTGCGGGCCGCGTCACTTTGCAGCAAGATCGTTTCCTGCTGGTTCAGCGCCTGCTGCCCCTTCAGCTTCAGCACCACCAAATGCTCGTTGAACTTCTTTTCTTTGGAAAGCTCTTCGTAAGCCGGATTCACCAGCTTAGACAAAAACTCTGCCGCTCGTTTGCGATCCTCCTCTGACTCGCGGCCTGAGCTATCCGGGTGGAGGCGCTGCGCCAGCCGCAGATACTTTTTGCGAATGTCTTTTGGGTCAGCATCCACAGGTACACCCAGCACCGCGTGGTAATCTGAGCAACCCAAGCCAAACAAGCCCGATTCGAGGTTAAACGACATCAGCGCTTCTCAACTCATTCCCTAGCCAAAGTTCCCTCTAGTGTAGCTGCATTGCTCTCCAGGTGGGTCATGGTTTACCAGATGTTTGCAAGGAAATTGTTTGCAAGAAAACGGCTAAGCCTGCCAGGTGGCCGGGTCAAATTCCGGTAGGAGGCGAACGGTTTGCAAGGCCTGACTGAGGGCCGTGTGAACCCGTCCGTTGGTCGCCAGGATTCGCCCGCTGGCAAAGTCGAAAGGGCCACCGTCGTAGGCGGTCACCTGTCCGCCCGCTTCTTCCACTAGCACGATGCCCGCTGCCAAATCCCACGGACTCAGCCCCCGCTCCCAGTAGCCATCCAGTCGTCCGCAGGCGACATAGGCCAGATCGACCGAGGCAGAACCGCCCCGACGCACGCCCTGGGTGAGATGGGTCAGTTGGCAAAACTCGGCGTAGTTGGTGTCGATGGTTTCGCGGCGATCGTAGGCAAAGCCTGTGACCAGGAGGCTTTTTGACAGTTCCGCCGTGTGGGAAACGCGAATGGGCTGGCGATCGCGCGTTGCCCCCAGTCCTTTCGCCGCCCGAAACAGTTCGTTAAAGAAAGGGCAGTAGACCACGCCGACCTGCGGTTGTCCCTGGATCAGTAGCCCAATGGAGACTGAATACATGGGGTATTGATGGGCATAGTTGGTTGTGCCGTCCAGCGGGTCGATCGCCCAGAGAAACTCGCTTTCGCTCAGGCCAACGTTTCCCGACTCTTCCGCCAGAATGCCGTGATTCGGAAAATGCCGCGTCAAAATCTCCAGCACCACCGCCTCCGAAGCCTTGTCTGCCTCGGTCAACAAGTCGCCGGGTCGCCCCTTTTCCTGCACCGAATCCAGCTTGCCCCAGTAGCTCTGGAGGACGGCTCCGGCTGCGAGGGCGGCTTCGGTGGCGATGTCGAGAAATGGTTGGAGGTCAGGCATGTTGGAGCTTAGGAATTGAAAGTGCAGGGGTTTAGCGCTGGCTTCAAAACTCGCCGAAAGCGCTGAAAGCGCCGAAAGCATTGAAAGCACGAATGTTTCGAGTTTTTCGAGGGTGTCAGGCTGGGACAGCAGGCGTTGCAAGCCAGACCCTAGTCCTCCTCTAGCGGCAGGGCGCGGCGGACGCGACCTTTGCCAAAGTAGCGACCGAACTGGAGTTCATAGACCTCATCTTCATCCTGGGTTTCTACTTCCAGATCGGTAAGGGGATAGCTGACGCAGAGGAGCGCGTAGCCCTGGGCGCGGAGTTCGGGCGACAGGCCCATTGCTTCGGGCTGGTAGATATCGCCCGATCGCACGCGGACGGCGCAGGTGGTGCAGGCTCCGTTGCGGCAGGCAAAGGGCAGACGCACGCCTTGCTGTTCGGCGGTGTGCAGGATATAGCGATCTTCAGGCACTTCGACGGTGTGCTGGGTGCCAGTCTGGCGATCGCAGATGTGAACCGTATGGGAACGAGGCATATTGGGGGTACGGAAGTAGAACACGACTGCCTTGGAGATCATACGGCGATCGCCCCCTCCTTGCCAAAGATTCGGGTAGGGATTGGGTCGCAGGAATCAGGCAGTTGAGCAGATTGGGCGTATCCTAGTCCTGCAAGCTTGCCTTCATCCCTCAGCCCCTTCTCCCAAAGCGGGAGAAGGGGAGCCGGATTGGAAGTCCCTCTCCCGCTCTTGGAAAGGGATTTCGGGTGAGGGTTACAAAAATGGGATGCACCCGGCGGGTTAGGATCATGTTTCGGGATTAACTGGTGCTAAGGTCTGGTAACATAGAAATTCTGTGGATGAATTCTCCATTCATCACTGGCGGCCTGCGGGCTGAAAGTATGCTGAGACTTGGCTGCAAGTAAGCCGAATCAGCAAGCGTATGGAGAGATGGCCGAGTGGTTGAAGGCGCAGCACTGGAAATGCTGTTTAGGGGTAACTCTAACGAGGGTTCGAATCCCTCTCTCTCCGTTCTCTGTGGTTGAATCCGAATTACTCGGCCTCAGTCCTCAATGGTTTGGTTATTTGGACTTCTGCCATCTGGCTTCCTGCCGCTGAGCGCTACTTCGCAGCAGGGGCGGTTTTACTCTGCATCCGCATCCGCTCGAAGCTGAGGCCCAGCACGCCCAGCGTCACGACCACAATGCCAATCCACTGCACAGGCTGAAGCTGGGTGCGTTCGCTCGGCGTAATCAGATAGGCCAGCAGGGCAGTCAGCACTGGGCCGCTGGCAGAAATAATCGAGGCGCGGGCAGCCCCCAACAGACGCACACCCAAGTTGTTGAGCAGATACCCCAGCAGCGTTAGCGTGCCCAGCACCAGCCCGCCCAGCAGCAGACCCATCAGGTGATCCGGCGGCTCCTCAACGCCCATCATCAGCAGCATGATATTCGCCAGCACAAAGATCGTGAAGAACTGCACGACGCTGACGGGCACTGGATGGAGCTTTTTGCCAAAGCTGATCTGCATCGTAATCAGGTACAGCGCGAAAAAGATGCCCGACAGAATGGAAAAGAAAATGCCATTGGTGGACACGTTGGTAGCCTGCATCAATCGAGGCAGCGCCGTCAGCACGACCCCCGACAAAATCCCAAACAGCACCACCCACCGCAGCGGCGTGGGGCGATCGCGGAACAGCAGCCACGCCAGCGGCACCAGGATCAGCGGATACATGAACAAAATCGTCACGGCGACCCCCGGTCCTGTCGCCGCGATCGCAATGTAGATAAACACCTGCGAGAGAAACAGACAGGCTCCGCTACCCACAACGTAGCCTTGCAGAGCGCGATCGCGGCTCAGGGCAAAGCTGCGAATATCGCGCCAGGCGTTGGGATAGAGCCAGCGGGCGATCGCCACCATCACAGGCACCACCACCACCATCCGCAGCCACAACACCAGCAGCGAGTCGTTGAAGCTGTCCAGCGTGATCGAGCGCGGCAGGCTAAATAGCCCAAAAATACTGGTCTGTCCGCCGATGATGCCCACCACCACGTTGTGTAGCGACAGGGCAAGCGTTGAGAGCAAAATTAGCACCAGCCCCACCTGCGGCTGCGCCAGATTGGGCAGTCCGCCTGCGGGAGAACCAGACGCGGGGGATTCGCGTAGCGCTCCCTTGGAAAATCGCCCAGCAACTCGTCCAGAAAGTCGTCGAGGCGCTCTGCCCTGCTGCCAGACCCAGTAGGCAAGCCCCGCCGCCAGCGTCAACAGCAGCAGCGGCATGGTTCCCACCGACAGC
Source organism: Thermoleptolyngbya sp. M55_K2018_002 (assembly GCF_015295965.1). Lineage (NCBI taxonomy): Bacteria > Bacillati > Cyanobacteriota > Cyanophyceae > Oculatellales > Oculatellaceae > Thermoleptolyngbya > Thermoleptolyngbya sp. M55_K2018_002. The sequence continues at coordinate 1,641 of NZ_DVEA01000283.1, read as the reverse complement.
CCCGTGCCGCCGCCCAGCAGCGCCGCAATCAGCTTGCCCAACATGGCCACACCCGCCAAAATCAGCAGCCCTGCCAGCACAATACCTGCCAGCGTCGAGACGCTAAAGGAACTTGACGAAACGGTAACCGTTGGCGTGGGCCGGGGAGTCGGCGCAATCGGTGGAGAACCGTTCTCAAGCGATACAGGCTCAGGCGATACATTCGGCGGCGCTGGCGGCTCGGACGCTCGCCCAGCATAGCCATTTGGAGCAGACTCGCCACCCGCAGCCGTCGAGCCGCTGGGGGATGGAGCGGGTGGATTGAACAGGCTCGGTTCTGGCAAGCCTGGGCGGGCAGGCGGCGCAACAGGTTCCGACGTGCGCGTGGAATAGGCGGCAGGCTGGCTCGGCGAAACGGTTCCCACGGCTTGAAGCTGCTGATTCAGACGGCTGACCAGGGCCTCAAGCAGCGCCTCGCCTTGCTGCTCTAGGGTTTGCATCCGGTCGATTTGCTGCGACAGCCCGCTGTGATAGACATTCAGATCGCTTTGCAGCGAGGCTAGCGTTTGGCTCAGCGTCGCGTCGAGCAGGGACAAGGCCTGCTGCGAGTTGGCAGATTGGGCAGCAGGCGGCAGGTTGGGCGCGATCGCCTCGCCCGGAAGCTGGCTAAGGCGCTGGGCCAGCAGGTTGTAGAGATAGCCCGCCATCGTCTGTGCAAGCTGCTTAGCCCAGAGTTTTTGCTGAGCGATCTGCTGCTGGGTCAAGAAAATCTGATGCTGACTTTGCAGCGTTTGCTGCTGGCTTTGCAGTTTCTCAATTTCGTTTTGCAGGCGCGATCGCTCTGCCTGGAGACGCGAAATATCCTGACTCAGACTGGACACCACATCCTGCTGGAGCGATCGCAAATCCTGCGTTACGTCTTGCAAAATCTGTTCCACCCCTTTGGAATTGGGCGTTCCATTTCCAGGGTTGGTTTCGGTGTTTGACATTTCGCTGCCCTGATCAGGCTGATGTTCCAATTCCCCCATCGGTTTGCGACCCCAGGCTTGGTAAGATGGCGGCTACGATGCACTGCCCTGCTCTCAGAGGTTAGCCCAAATTTTACGAAAGTGCTGTAAAAAGGGCGATCGCTCTGGAGAAATGCGTATGAATTCGGCCTGATTGAGTGTACCCGCAGCAAGGCGATCGCGCACCAAAATCTGAGAAAATCATCCCCTGACCCCAAATTTCCAATCCCCCATGCAGCCCAAGATCATCGTCCTCGACGACGACCCCACCGGGTCGCAAACGGTACATTCCTGTCTGCTGCTGACGCGATGGGACGTAGACACGCTAAGGCTGGGGCTGGCAGACGAGTCGCCCATTTTCTTTGTGCTAACCAACACCCGCGCCCTGACACCGACCCAAGCGGATGCGGTGACGCGGGAGGTGTGTCGCAATCTAAAACAGGCGATCGCCCTAGAGGGCCTTCAGGATTTTCTCATCGTCAGCCGTTCGGACTCGACGCTGCGCGGGCATTATCCTGTGGAAACCGATGCGATCGCCGAAGAATTGGGCCCGTTTGACGCGCACTTTCTCACACCTGCCTTTTTCGAGGGCGGTCGGTTTACCCGCGATAGCATTCACTATTTGGTGGTGAATGGTGTTCCGACTCCCGTTCAT
>NZ_DVEA01000390.1:0-5409 GCF_015295965.1 Thermoleptolyngbya sp. M55_K2018_002 | reverse complement strand
TGGGTTTTGGACGATTTCTCGCGGGCTGCGCCCGCGAGAAATCGTCCAACTGCGTCAGTCCTAGCATTGAATATTGCGTTGAATATATATTGCATTGAATATACTCCAAATGCCCATTCCAAACACAAATGCTGTGAGCGTGCGGACATGAATCCGCAACGGCCCACAGCATCGGTTGGTTTATATTCAGCTTGATATCAATCTCAAGCAAAGGGGTTTTGAAAAAGATCAACCCGTTCTCTCACAACAGCACTTCTAGAAGCGCTTCCGCCGCAGTTTCCGCTTTGCCAACGCCTTGCGCTTCCGCTTTTCTATCGGCGTTTCAAAATGGCGGTTTTTCCGCATATCTGGGAAGATTCCTGCCTGAGAAACCTTGCGCTTGAAGCGGCGGAGGGCCGATTCAATTCCTTCGTTTTCTCCAAGTACAACTTGGGCCATTCCATCTCCTCTTAAAGGTTCAGACTGGAGATTTAGAAAAAATCTCAATCAGCCTGTTTACAAAATCCTTCTCTCCCGGTTTTGATCCTGGTCTTGATTCTGGTTACTTAAGGTAGACACAACGTTCAAGAGCGATGGGGCGATCGCCCCATATAAATTGATCTGAGATTGCTTTGAGATAGCTCTGAGATTGCTCCAATCAAGAATTGACTCTGATCAAGCGCCACTCATTGCAGCAGCAAACTCGTCACCCAACAAAGGCAAAAAACCACAAAGACAAAAACCTGCTTGGAACCGCACATTTGCTTCAACATGCAGCCCCAAGCAAACAGGCAAATACTAGCAATTAGGAAACCTGCGCTGCGCCTTAGCGCAAAAACTGGCTTAGAAAAACCTGCTTCAGCAAGTTAAAACCTGGCAAAATGAAAGACTACAAACCAGACCTTTGCAAGCTCTAGTAGGAAAGCTCTAGTAGCGACGAGAGAAGTTGCCGCCGCCGCCGCCCCGGTTGCCACCCCAGCTACCGCCAGAGGAGCGATCTTCGCGAGGCTTGGCCTTATTCACCTTCAGATCGCGACCCATCCACTCTGCGCCATCCAGCGCTTCGATTGCTGCTTCTTCTTCCGCATCCGTACTCATTTCCACGAAGCCGAAGCCACGAGGGCGACCGGTTTCCCGATCGGTGGGAAGCTGAACGCGCTTTACCGTACCGTATTCAGCAAAAACTTGGGTAATTTCTTCCTGCGTTGCCTCGTAGGACAGATTACCGATGTAAATGGACATTTGGACTCCTTCCAGAATCAAAAAAAGTTGCAGAGAGTTAGATTCGGAGAGCCATTCGTCACGCGAGTACACAGCCGAAAATAATCCCACCTAACCCTAACACACTCCCACAAAAGCGGTGGACAATCGTTCATCGAGTGGCGGCACAGAAACAAGCCAAAAAATCAGCCAAAAACTTTATCAGACCATTGTTTGCCGGACTTTGCACTGGGGATAATGAGGCAAAGAACCTTCAAATTTCGTCGTCTTTCTATTAACTTTTGTAAGCAAAGTCCGCTTCGTGATGACTAATCCTGTAAGCACTGCTGAAAACACGTCCGACAATCCGCCAGAAAACCCGCTGTTAACCCTCGACTTTGAGCCTGCGTTTGAATCTCTCGGCGAAGACTATGCCGATCCCGTGGATGCGGCCCAATTTCCCCAGCATCTTCTACGGTTTCGCAATGATGACTTACTTGAAACTCTAGGGCTTCATCCGAATCAGGTCGCAGATGAGCATTTTATTCAAGCGTTCGGCAAATTTGCGGGACGCTTTCCGCTGCTGGCGATGCGCTATCACGGCTACCAGTTCGGCTATTACAATCCTGATCTGGGTGACGGGCGCGGCTTTTTATATGGACAGGTGCGCGGCGTAGACGGCAACCTATACGACCTGGGAACCAAGGGATCGGGAACTACGCCCTATTCTCGCGGCGGCGATGGGCGGCTAACGCTGAAGGGCGGCGTGCGCGAGGTGCTAGCGGCAGAGATGCTACACGTCATGGGCGTGCGAACGTCGCGCTGCCTCAGCTTGATTGAGACCGGGGAGGCTCTGTGGCGGGGCGATGAGCCATCCCCCACCCGCTCGTCGGTGATGGTGCGAATGCAGCGATCGCACATTCGGTTTGGCACCTTCGAGCGGCTGCATTACCTCGAACGCCCCGATCTGATTCGCAAACTGCTAGATCACGTCATCGACACCTACTACGCGCACCTGAACCAAGAGCCAGACCGGGATGCCCGCTTCTATGCCGAATTGGTGCAGCGCGTGGCGGAACTGGCAGCCCAGTGGATGGCGGCGGGCTTTTGTCATGCGGTGCTGAATACCGACAACATGGCCATCACGGGCGAAAGCTTTGACTATGGCCCCTACGCCTTCATTGAGCGGTTTGATCCCCGCTTTACCGCCGCCTATTTTGACCAGATGGGGCGCTACGCCTATGCCAACCAGCCAGGGATCTGCAAGCTGAATCTGGAACTGTTGCAGGAGCCGCTGAAACAGGTGATGGATGCAGCGGACTTGGAAGCGGGCTTGGCGACGTTTGAAGCACACTACATCGCTGCCTATAGCCAGTTGATGCTGCACAGGCTGGGGTTCGGCGAGTTGCCCACCGAAATCGGGCATGAGCTAATCGGGCGAACGATCCAGTTTTTGCAGGCAACCAAGATTGGCTATCATGACTTCTTTCGGGCGCTGCGGGAGCAGTTTTCACCCAGTTGGCGAGCAGATGCAGCGCTGATTTTTACTGATTCGGTGTCCAGCAATGCCGACGCGCTGGAAAGCACCTTCAAGGCGTGGCGACTGGCCTATCACCGGGCGCTGAACCAGATTCCTGAAGCCGCTTTGACTGACGTAAAAGCGCGACTGGCGCGGCACAACCCGACCGTGGTGATTATCCGTCCAGAAATTGAAGCCGTGTGGGGGGCGATCGCCGAATTGGACGATTGGGAGCCGTTCAACAGGCTGCTTCAGCGTATTCGCTCCTCTGTTGAGCCGCCTGTTGAGCCGCCTCTGCCCTAACTCCAATCCCCAACGGTGGAAAGGTTTCCAATCGTTACATTTCCAATCGTTACAATAGTCACCGATCCTTGACAGGCCGTAGCCAAATTCAATGGAATTTGACACGCTCAAAAATAATCAAAAATAAAATCAAAAGTAAACGGTGAATGGCGGCCTAAGCGGTTTCAAAACAATCCTTCCAGCAGTTCTCTTGAAACCGTTGATCATCCTGAAAAAGCGCGGTTTCAGCGAATACGGAACAGATAGATGAAGGAAGGGCGATCGCCCCTGCAAAGGACTTTTGGCAGCGTTTTTACAACATTCTTTCACAGCACTCTTTGGAATATGCTCACTTCTCTAGAACGCAGTCTATATTGATCCCCAGAGAATCCTCAAAAATCGCCTGTCCAGGTCACTCGACAGGATTGCAACATCAGAACTAGACTGGGATATCCGGTCTTATGCATCAATCGATACAGATAGAAAGCCTAGCTATGCGAGAACTCCTGCCCGATTCGTCCAAGGTCGCTTCCGCCGCTCGTGTTTCTGCACCCCCCGTTGCTGCGCCCATTCGGGCCACTGGTGCCTACGCTCTGATGGACAGCCTGGTACGGCACGGGGTTCAGCATATTTTTGGCTATCCCGGCGGCGCGATTCTGCCGATTTACGATGAACTGTACCGCTTTGAGCAGACGGGCGCACTCCGCCATATTCTGGTACGCCATGAGCAGGGCGCATCCCATGCCGCCGATGCCTACGCCCGCGCAACCGGAAAGGTGGGCGTGTGCTTTGGCACCTCCGGCCCCGGCGCGACCAACCTGGTCACGGGCATCGCCACCGCCCAGATGGACTCGATTCCGCTGGTGGTGGTGACGGGGCAGGTCTCTCGCAGCGCGATCGGCACCGATGCGTTCCAGGAAACAGACATCTTTGGCATCACGCTGCCGATCGTGAAACATTCCTACGTCGTTCGCGATCCCAAAGACATGGCGCGGATCGTGGCAGAAGCTTTCTACATTGCCCGCTCTGGTCGTCCCGGCCCCGTGCTGATTGACGTGCCCAAGGACGTGGGGCTAGAAGCATTTGACTATGTGCCCGTTGAGCCAGGAAGTGTGAAACTGCCGGGCTATCGCCCTACCGTGCGCGGCAATCCCAACCAAGTCCTCAAGGCGCTGAAGCTAATTCGCGAGGCGAAGCAACCCCTGCTCTATGTCGGCGGCGGCGCGATTACGGCAGATGCCCATGCGGAGGTTCATGCGCTGGCGGAGCGGTTCCGGTTGCCCGTGACGACGACGCTGATGGGCAAGGGCGCGTTTGACGAGCATCATCCGCTGTCGGTGGGGATGCTGGGAATGCACGGCACGGCCTATGCGAACTACGCCGTCAGCGAGTGCGACCTGCTGATTGCGGTGGGGGCGCGATTTGACGACCGGGTGACGGGCAAGCTGGATGAGTTTGCCTCTCGCGCTAAGGTCATCCACATTGACGTAGACCCCGCAGAGGTGGGCAAAAACCGCGCGCCAGAAGTGCCCATCGTCGGAGACGTTCGCCATGTGCTAACCGACCTATTGCGGCGCGATTTGGAAAGCGGCGCAGCCCCAGATCCGAGCCAAACGCAGGAGTGGCTAGCCCGCATTGACCGCTGGAAGCACGACTATCCGCTGACCGTGCCTCAGTATGCCGACATGCTGTCGCCTCAGGAGGTAATTGTGGAAGTGGGTCGGCAAGCGCCTGATGCCTACTACACGACTGATGTCGGCCAACACCAAATGTGGGCGGCGCAGTTCCTCAAGACGGGGCCGCGCAAGTGGATCTCTAGCGCGGGGCTGGGCACGATGGGCTTTGGGATGCCTGCGGCAATGGGCGTGAAAATGGCCCTGCCGGAGGAGCAGGTGATTTGCATCAGCGGTGATGCCAGCATCCAGATGAATATCCAGGAATTGGGTACGCTGGCGCAGTATGGCATTGCTGCCAAGACGGTGATCATCAACAACGGCTGGCAGGGCATGGTGCGCCAGTGGCAAGAAACCTTCTATGAGGAGCGCTACTCTTCTTCGGAAATGAAGCCGAGTATGCCGGACTTTGTGAAGCTGGCCGAGGCTTACGGCGTGAAAGGGATGGTGGTTCACAACCGCGAGGATTTGGCAGGGGCGATCGCCGAAATGCTGGCCCATCCCGGCCCGGTGCTGATGGACGTGCATGTGAATCGCAACGAAAACTGTTACCCGATGGTGGCCCCCGGCAAGAGCAACTCGCAGATGATTGGGCTGCCGGAGCGCCCCAAGGCAGAGCCAGAGCAGGCGCTAGTGGTCTGCAATCGCTGCGGCACAGAGAACCCGCCGGACAATAACTTCTGTCCAAATTGCGGCACGAAGCTTTAAGAGGATGTTTGAAAAGTCCTACTGTTTGTAGCAAAGCGTGCAAGATCC
>NZ_DVEA01000003.1:0-5484 GCF_015295965.1 Thermoleptolyngbya sp. M55_K2018_002 | reverse complement strand
ACCTGCCAGCGATTCATCTCCCCAAAGCTCCCCCTCCCCCGTTTCCCTGCCCGGACTCCCCTTCCCCTTCAACAACCGCACCTATACCTGCCACATCACCACCGTCGAGGGTCAGCGCGAACTGCACATCTACAACCCCGACGGGCAGCTTTTGGCCACTCGCCCCAGAGAAACCTGGGGATTTTTGGGCAAGAGCCGTGCCGAGGCTCAACCTGTGGATGTCTCCCAGCCGCACTATTTCAACCTGATTCGCGCCGCCCTCAACGCGCTGGAAATCGCGGAAAAGACCGATCTGCTTAAAAAAAAAGATCGACTCCTAGCTGAAAAAGACCAGCACATCCACGCGCTCACCCAGCAGCTTGCCCATTTGCAGCAGCAGCTAGACCGTCTCTCCGCCGAACAGCCGCAGACTCCGCGCTCCCAGACCGAGTCCGAACCGGATCACGCTGAAAATCAACCGCGCCGACCAGCCACCATCCCGCAACCGCAAGCCCAAATCGACACCATGCAGGATGCTGTCTCGGCGGAATTTGCGGTGGAATCTGCCTTACCGAATCAGCAGGCGGGTTCTGCAATCCCAACGCCCAGCGCCCCAACCTTTCCTAAACCTGCTTTCCCCAAACCTGCATTTCCCAAAAACATAAAAGCGCACCTTGGCAAGAAAGTCTGGTATTGCCTCAATGCCCAAAGCCAGCAGGACTTACAAACGGCTCAACGGCTGATGGGCGAGTCTGGGGGAGAAATGGACGCTGCCGCAGTGGGTTATGCCGATGCTGCTGCTGCTGATTATGCAGCCGTTGGGCGATCGCTCTGTGCGGTCGTGCTGCGGGAAGTCGTCGAGCCGTTTATCACGGCGCTGGGTGAATACTGGCTAGAGCAGACAGGCGACACGCAGCTTGGCGACCTTTCGCTCGATCCAGAGGAGTTCAAAACGCCCAACGCCCTACATATTTTGGCGATGCTCCTTGCGCCCACTTGGCAAGCCATTCGAGAATCCGCGCTGAAGATGCCGCTGGAACCCGCCGCTGCGGATCTCTACGTCCTAGCAGGCAACCCCGACGACGAAGCCGCAGCGGATGCCCGCTATCAGGTTACGGAGTTTCTGCAAACCTGGGAGCATCCGGTGGCGGACTGGATGCAGCGTGACTCTGCTGCTGCTGCGAGTCTGCTGGCGCAGGTAGGGCAATTGAGTTTGGGAGCATTTGAGAAGGGGCGATCGCTCTATCCCTGGCAGTTGAACAGATTGCAGCAAAAGATTTTGGGAAAATCGGCTAAATCGGGGCTATTGCAATCGATCTATGGCGGCTAATAGCACATAGCGATCAGTCAGATGCGGGTTTGGTGGGTATGCAATCACAAATTCCGCCCTTGGTTCTTTCCTTGGTTCTTTCCCAGGGCAAAGCAATAGGCTGCCTTTAAACTGTTACAGTTGGGCCAAAGTTCAACCAGTCCATTGGAAACTCGACGATAAATTCAACCTGATTGTTAGCGCTCTCGGCTCGAATAATTCCTCCAAGCCGCTCTACAAGCTTTTTTGCTAAAGCCAATCCTAGCCCAGTGCCTCCATGTCTCCAGGGGTCAAGGCTGGGCACACGATAGAACTTATCAAAGATGCGCTCTAGCTCGCTTTCAGGAATCTCGATGCCTGTGTTAGTAACCACCAATTTTAAGTAGCCCGCTTCTGCCCAGGCTGAAAGTGTAATGATCCCTTCAGCGGGGGTATATTTGCAGGCATTGTGAAGCAGTTCACTCAGGATTCGGGATAGATAAGCAAGATCCGTTGTGAATGCAGGTAAGGCTTCAGAAATAGCCAGTTGAAGCTGCTGCTGCTGGCTACGGGCTTGCAGTTCAAACGGCTCTGCAAGATGGGGTAACCACTCACGCAGATCAATCGTCGTCAGCGCGAGCGGCTCCACATCTGCATCGATACGAGCCAAATCCAGGAGATCGTTGATTAAATTAATTTCTCGCTGAGATTCATTTTGAAGAATTTGGAAATAGCGACTCACTGGGCTAGAAGGCGTATCAATAAGATTGAGCGGTCTGAGCTGAATCTCAAGCATTTGAATTGCCAGCTTAATGCTAGACATAGGCGTTCTCAACTCGTGAGAAACGGTACTCAAGAAGTCATCTTTTAAGCGGTTCAGGCGCTCTAACTCTATAACTTGCTGTTGAGCAGTTTGATACAGGCGGGCCTGTCGAACGGCGATCGCGCACTGATTGGCAACCTGTTGTGCGACTCGCAATTCCAGTTCGTTAAAGTCTTGCTGTTTGGGTTTGAATAACCACAGGCTTCCCAATACGCCCTCATCATCCATCAGCGGACAAGTCATCGCCGAAAACTCAGCCTGCCCAATGCGAAACAAGTCACCATTGGTAAAACAAAACTGACTGGTTATTCCCTGAAGAATCTGCTCATGGATATCACGAGCGGGAGGTTCTGAAATCGAAAAATTATGCCCCAGACAGCTTGGCAACTGGGTCGTATACTCACTGCGAATAGTACACGCAGTTCGGTCAGCGTCGTAGATTCTAACATCGCAACATTCAACCCCCAGCCCTAGCGCCAGTTCTTCAACGGCCGTTTGCAGGATTTGTCCCTCGTCCAGGCTATCTCGAACCTTATCTGTAATGCGCTTCAAAAGCGACTCAAATTCGAGCGCTCGTCGCAACTCGTTGGTTTGGTTCTCAACCTGCTGCTCCAGATTTGAATTCAGCAATTGAATTTGCTGGTGAAGCTGGGCTTGTTGAATTGCGATATTGAGCGGAATGAGTAACTGCCGCAGCAAATCAACTTCCCAAGATTCCCAGTGGCGTGGTTCTGAACAATGGTGGGCAATTAATAATCCCCACAAAGACTCTCCGTATAAAACTGGTAAAGCCAGATTTGCCCGCACCTGAAGACTGATTAGCAGGTCTCGATGACAGGGCTGAATATTCGCAGTATACACATCCGCGATCGCGCTAACTCGTCCTTGTTGATAAGGTTCCTGCCAGAGAGACTCAAAGCAGGGATCATGGATGGTTTGCCCTAGAATAGAAAAGCTTGCAGCGCTGACAGACTCGGCAATAATATTACCATTCCAATCTGGAGTAAACTGATAAACCACAACCCGATCAGTCCTGAGAAATCGACGGACTTCTTCTACAGTTGTGTTCAAAATCTCGTATAAATCGAGGGATTGGCGGATGTGTTGGGTAATGCGTCCCAGAAGCTGTTCTCGCTCAGCTTGTTGACGCATCATTTCTTCAATTCGTAAGCGCTCCAGAACCTCTCGCTCTAGCTCCTGATTAGCCATCTCTAGCTGTGCGGGACTAGGAATTTCTAAGGCCTGAGGAACAAGGGGCACGAGCCGGATTGCAGTAAACACAGAGATCCCTGAGGTGAGAGCTTTAATAATACCTGAAAGCCAATAAGTTGGATGCCAGAGCGTCCATACTTCCATCACATGAGTAGTCCCGCAAGCAACAATAAAAGCGCTAAACAGAAGAAAGACCCAAGGATAGGGGAGGTCTCGTCGTCGATAGACAAAATAAATGAGAATACAAGGAATAGAGTAGTAGGCGATCGCAATTAGGGAATCCGAAATAAGGTGTAATCCAATAAGTTCCGGCTTCCAGAGATAGCAGTGCCCACGCGGAATAAATGGACTATCAATCAACAGGGATCTGAACATCTTGACAGTGTGATTTCTCGATCAAGTGAGGTTGAGATTAATGCACTTGCTGCTTCACTATCTACGGGTCTAGAGAAGAAGTATCCCTGCATTTTTCTGTAACCCATTGCCTTTAAAAATTCGACCTCCTCGATCGTCTCGACTCCCTCTGCGATCGCTTCCAGCCCCAGCTTTGATGCCAAAAACAAAATTGCCTTGCTGATATGCCACTGTTTGCCTGCTACGAAGCATCGGTCAAGCTTTAAAGCATCGACTGGCAAATTTTGTAAACGTCCCAATGAAGAATAACCTGTTCCAAAATCATCGACATACAACTGCACGCCAAGCGACTTGAGCTTAGACAGGGTGGCGATCGCCATGTCATAGTTTTGAATTAGAGAAGTTTCTGTAATCTCTAACTTCAAGCTTCCAGGCGCAATTTTAGTATCTCGAAGAATTTCTTGAACAGCTTCAATAAAGCTTGGCTGTAGGAGTTGAATTGCAGAGAGATTAACGCTCATAAATAGTGGCAGTGCCGAAGGAAACTGTTGCTGCCATCGGCCAAGCTGATGGCAAGACTGCTCAAGACTCCATAGCCCCAGTTGGTGAATCAAGCCTACTTTTTCAGCGAGTGGAATAAACACAGATGGAGGAATCCAGCCTTTCTGTGGATGCAGCCATCGAGTTAGTGCTTCAAATCCAATAATTCGATCCGACTCCACACAGAAGATCGGCTGATAAAACGTCTGAAATTCCTGACGATCGATTGCCAAATAAAGGTCATTTTCTAAATGAAAATACCTCATTTCCAAATCCGACAGTAGCGTAACCGGAGAGACGTTTTCATGCTCAATTATTTTTGCCAGTCGCTCTAGTCGATTAGCGCTAACAATTGCCAGACTCAGAAAAGATTCACATTCTGCTGATAAAGTCCCAAAGTGCCCGCTATGCAGCAGGCGTAAGACACCCAGAATTGCAGTCAGCGGCGTTCGCAGCTCATGGCTGATAAATGTAGTGAAACTCTCAGGTTTCGAAGAGAGAGTGAAGATATCCAAATCATCGGGAAACTGCTGCTCAAGATCCTGCCCTTCAAATGCTCGATGTCCCGATTCGTAGGAAGCCGGAACACTGTCATTTAAGTAGCCCATAGCAGACACCCTAACAAACATTTTACTGGATCTAGTGTGACCTTCTGATTTCAGCGACCTGCATCCGAAACTCAAACTCTCTCACTTAATCATCTAATCATCTGACAAGTAAGGCCGCACTCAAAAGACCAACCAGTTCGGGCAATCGCAGCTTAAGCCACACCGAATAGCGGCTTTTTGAGGCTGTAATGCACACGGACTCTCCTGCCTCAATCTGCTCCTGAGCATCTGAATAAGCCTTCAAACGTTCTTCAGCAGGATAAGACTTGAGCAGCGTATATAGCTCACCACCAACTCGCATTCCCTGAAGAACACCTTGATCCCAATACTTAAATAGATGGACTAGCCCCTCATCTATAACGGATGGAAACAGCATTCTTTCCTCTTCTGAGACGATCCGTATTGTGAGCAAGACTGGATGAAAAGTGAAACCACCCGTAAGCAGTGCGAGACTGAGTTACCTATACTCAAAAAAACGGCTTTGATGAATGGATGCATTCACTGCAATTCATAGTAGATACAAAATGTGACATTCGCGTGACATCTCAAAAAATCCACGAATTCTGCATGAATTCTGCACGAATTCTATGTAATTCATAGGTAATCCATAGGTAATCCATAGGTAATCTCAAATCTTGCACCTTTCCCAATAAGTCAAGCTAGGCAATGATTTGAGAATA
>NZ_DVEA01000172.1:0-5506 GCF_015295965.1 Thermoleptolyngbya sp. M55_K2018_002 | reverse complement strand
CCCAGAGCGGGAGAGGGACTTAAATAACTCCCCTTCGCCCCTTGTGGGAGAAGGGGTTGGGGGATGAGGGGAAACAAGATTTATCACTCAACCAAGGCATCTGGTGTTGCGGCTCCTTCTGGGGTGTCATCTAGCGCCTCCAACTCTGAGTCCAACTCCTCAGAATTCTCCAGATAGTGGTTTAGCAGCCGCTTTTCGTAGCGACGGTTGCGGCGACGGCCTTTGGCGGGGGTGGCCCGCTTGTGCGATCGCTTGTCTACCACCAGATGCTCTAGATCGGAAGCGTCTTCCCAATGCTGCAAGTCGTTCGGCGAAGTGCGTCTGGGCATATTTAGAAATCAGAAATCGGGGAGCGAGAACGGTTCTCCGCAGTCAGGACATCACTCAAGCTTGGCTTTGTTAACTTATATTAAGATCGGTCTGAGGGTTTTGCTACGGTTCAGGATGAAACTTTGTTAGAACTTACGCAGTTGGACGATCTCCTGGCCGCTAGAAATGACCCATTTGCCCAACCGCATCCCCGTCTCGGTGCTAGTTCCTGCCAAAGACGAGGAGCTAAATTTGCCTGCCTGTTTGGAAAGCCTTGCGCCCGCTGATGAGATTTTCGTGGTGGATTCGCAAAGTGGCGATCGCACCACCGAAATTGCCGAAGACAGTGGCGCAAAGGTCGTACAGTTCCACTTCAGCGGGCGCTGGCCAAAAAAGAAAAATTGGGCCCTCGACCATCTCCCCTTTCGCAACGAGTGGGTACTAATTGTCGATTGCGACGAGCGCATCCCCCCTGCCCTCTGGGACGAAATTGCCCAAGCCATCCAAAATCCAGCCTTAAACGGCTACTACCTAAACCGTCGTGTCTACTTCCTGGGCAGATGGATTCGCCACGGCGGTAAGTATCCCGACTGGAACCTGCGCCTGTTTCGCCATGCCAAAGGACGCTACGAAAATCTGCACACCGACGCTGCCCCCAACACAGGCGACAACGAAGTGCATGAACACGTCGTTCTAGAAGGAACCGCAGGCTACCTCACCACCGATATGCTCCACATTGACTATCGGGATCTCTACCACTGGCTAGAGCGCCACAACCGCTACTCCAATTGGGAAGCCCGTGTCTACTACAATTTACTCAATGGCATGGATGAAGCCGGAACCTTGGGCGATCGCACTGCCCACTGGTGGAGCAACGCTGTCCAGCGCAAACGCTTCCTCAAACGCCTGTGGGTGCGCCTGCCCTGCCGCCCGCTGCTCCGTTTTGTCCTGTTCTACATCCTCCGCTTTGGCTTTCTCGACGGCCACGCCGGATATACCTACGCCCGCCTGCTTAGTCAGTACGAATACCAAATCAGCGTCAAGCTCTACGAACTGCAAAAGCTCAACGGTCGCCTGAATCCGGTGAAAAAGAATTAGCCTTCAGCCTAGATGCCCGAATTGCCCCCCACAGATTTCCCACAGATTTCCCACTGCTTTCTCCCACGGATTTCAAGCGTCTTTCCTAGCGTCTTTATTCCAAGATTCAACCGATGCTCAACAAACTCAACGCCCTCCTGGGTCGCCGCCCCGAAGCCGTCAAAGCCAACGTCGAAATCTACACCTGGCAGACCTGCCCCTACTGCATCCGGGCCAAGATGCTGCTGCGCTGGAAAGGCGTGAACTTTACCGAATACAGAATCGACGGCGACGGGGCTGCCCGCGTGAGAATGGCTGAACGCGCCAACGGTCGCCGCACCGTCCCCCAAATTTTCATTAATAACCAGCACGTCGGCGGCTGCGACGACCTCTATGCGCTCGATCGAGCCGGAAAGCTAGACGCGCTGCTGAGTCAGGCAGGATGACCCGGTGAGAACTACTCAGAAGTGCCGCGAATCTCAAGGCGAATTTCAAGTGCCGCGAATCTCATCTAGCTTCGCCCGCACCGCCTGAATATCCTGCCACATCAGCCATTTGGGGCTGCCCTTTTCGCGAGAGGGGTTCCGCAGCAGATAGGCGGGGTGAAAGATGGGCATATAGAAGCGGCCGTCTTGCTCGATCCACTGGCCGCGCACCTTGGTAATGCCCTGCTTGATGCCCAGCAAGCCCTTCAGCGCAGTGGCTCCGGTCAGCAAGATAATCTTGGGGTTAATCAGCCGAATTTGCTCCATCAAGTAGCCCTTGCAGGCATCGGCTTCGGCGGCAGTGGGGGTGCGGTTTTCTGGCGGGCGACACTTCACCACGTTGCAGATGAACACGTCTTCGTCAGTTAATTGCACCGATTCCAGAATTTTCGTAAGCAACTGACCCGACTTGCCAACAAACGGTAGGCCGGTTTCGTCTTCGGTTTGCCCTGGCCCCTCGCCAACGATCATCACGGGCGCAGCCAGTCCGCCACGCCCAATGACCGCATGGGTGCGATTTTGCCCCAGTTCGCAGCGCTGACACTGGTCGCAGTGCGCCTTCATCTCCTCCATCGAGGCGTAGGTCCCCGGTGGAATGGGGATGCGGGCGCTAGTGGGAATTTGGGACGGGTCGAAGCTGGCAGATGCGGCGGGCGCGGCGACCTCCGCCAGATTGAACAAGTCGATTTGGTCTTCGCTCGCCATTGGATTCGGTCTAGGGCTTGGTGATCAGAGATTAAACCTATGGAAGCTTCATTGTAAAACGAATCAGCAATCCGAACCGGCCAACACAAACCAGCGCGATCGCCCACCCCTCTCCCCTTTTCGTTCTTCGTTCTTTCCTCTTCCCTCTTCCCTACACCTCCACCGGCTCCTTCACCCTAGTCCGATACGTCCCTGCGGCCTCTGCCGTCGCCACACCGCCCTCACCCGTAATCAGCCGTGCGCCGCGCTTGCGGGTGAAGTAGTTCCAGCCCCACTGGAGCATGACGATCAGCTTGTTGTCGAACTCGATCAGATAGTAAATGTGGGCAAACACCCAGGCAAACCAGGCCGGCGGGCCAGAAAACTTGACGAAGCCCAAGTCAACCACCGCAGCATTTTGCCCGATGATGGCCAGGCTACCCGGATCTTTGTAGACAAAGGGTTCCACGGACTGCCCCTGGATGCGTCGCTGGAGGGTCTTGGCGACGTATTCACCGGCTTGCACGGCGGCCGGAGCGACACCCGGAATGGGGCGATCGCCCTGGTGGGCATAGTGGGCCAGGTCGCCGATGACGAAGATGTTGGGATAGCCCGCGATGCTGAAATCAGGTTCCACCATGACGCGCCCGACGCGATCGCACGACGCACCCGCCCGATCTGCCAGCACCTTGCCCATGCCAGAGGCTTTTACCCCCGCTGCCCAGAGGATGGTGCGAGCGGTCATGGTCTCAATCAGGGGATTATCCGGCGCGCCGCTTTTCATCGTCACCACGTCGCCTCTGTCGCTGGGTTCAATCTGCGTCACCAGAGTTTTGGTGCGGACGGTCACGCCCAGACGGGATAGCGATTCGGCCGCCTTTGCCGACAGGTCAGGATCGTAGGGCGGCAGCACCCGATCCATCCCTTCCAGCAGCAGGATGGTGGCTTCTGAGGTGTCGATGTTGCGGAAGTCTTCTTTGAGCGTGCGGTAGGCGAGTTCGGCGATCGCCCCGGCTAGCTCTACCCCCGTCGGGCCGCCGCCCACAATGACGAACGTGAGCCATGCTTTGCGCTTTTCGGGGTCGGTTTCCTTCTCTGCCGCTTCAAAGGCGACAAAAATCCGGCGGCGCATTTCTAGGGCATCTTCAATGGTTTTCAGCCCCGGAGCCGTGTCGCGCCACTGGTCGTTGCCAAAGTAGTGGTGGCTGACACCCGTCGCCACAATCAGCGTGTCGTAGGGAAGCTCCTGCTCTCGCAGCTTTAGCACTTGCGCCTGCGGATCAAGATCAACCGCCTCATCCATCAGGACGGTGATGTTTTTGTAGTCGCTGAGAATGCCGCGCAGGGGCGAAGAAATGTCGGCTGGCGACAGCGTGCCCGTTGCCACTTGATATAGCAAGGGCTGAAACAGGTGAAAGTTGCGCTTGTCTACTAGCGTTACCTTAATGTCTTTTGCGCGTCCCAACGTTTTGGCGGCGTATAGACCGCTAAATCCGCCGCCGATGATGACGACGTGGTGCGGCTCTGGTGTTGCGATCGCGTCCATAGGGGTTCTCAGGCGGTTCTGTAGGTGAGGACATTGTTCAGGACATTAAGCGCCATGTTAGCCGCCCGAATCGGGGATGTCGTGTGTAACGTTGTACATTTACGACATCTCTGCATAAATAAAAGCTTTAAAAGTTCGAGATTCGGGGTTCGAGATTCGGGGTTTGAGATTCGGATGGTTGGAAAATCGCGTACCTCCAGAACACAATTCCTTACGCCTCAACCCTTTGGCCCGCCTTATGCAAAAGCGGCGGTGAGCCAGACGGCGAGCCAGTACACTAGCGGCGCGAGGAAGGGGGCTGGCAAGAAGGAGCCGACGCGCACGTTGCCAATTTCTAGTAGGTTCAGCCCGATGGATAGAATCATGAGTCCGCCTACGCCCGTGGCCAGCAGTACGGGCGGCGAACTAGCGGGATCGGGGAGGGCGCGGGCCAGGAGTCCGGCGGCTAGGGACAGGCCGCCTTGATACAGCAAAATGGCCAGGGTCGAAAAGCCGACGCCGATGCCGTAGCTGCCTGTGAGGGCGATCGCCGCCAGTCCGTCCATCGTCGCCTTCAGCGTCAGCAGCCGCGCATCGCCCACCAGCCCGTTGTTGAGGCTGCCGATCATGGCCATCGGGCCAATGCAAAACAGCAGGCTGGCGGTGACAAAGCCATCGGTAAAGCGACCCCTGCCCTTGACCCGATGTTTCAGCCAATCTCCGGCGATCGCCAGCCGTTCTTCAATCTGCCACCACTCGCCCAGCAGCCCGCCCGCCACCAGCGCCAGCAGTCCCAAAATCACGCCGTCTACGATGCCGCCCCTAGCCTGATTCAGGCTGCCTGCCATGCTGATGCCGATAAACAGCGTCGTCAGCCCCAGCCCTTGCTTGATCACCCGCTGCATCCGCTCTGGCAAGTGCCCGGTGAGCAGCAGCCCCAGGGCAGTACCCAGTAGAACCGTGGCAACGTTGATCCAGGTGCCGCTGGTTTTTGCCCAAAAATCTAGCATGGGGTACAAGGTGACGGGGTGATGGGGCAAACTGCGAAGCAGGAGAAAATCCTCCAAAATCACCTTATCCCATCCGCTCCCTACTTCTTCTGCGGTCTAGCCGGAACCCGCCGCCCCCGGCTTCCGTCTTGGCTGCTCAGAGAATTCTGTGGGATGATCCCAGAAAAGGTCTTTTGTCGTGTTTCCAGCCTTCATGCATACTGCCGACTGTCCAGAGGGCTGCCAAGCGCCCCACCGATCTGGTTTGCCAACGCCTCATCCCTACACGGTGGATGCCCAGAAAAAAGCAAGACTCCTGTGGATGGCGCTGGGGCTGATTGGCGGGTTCTCGCTGGTGGAACTGGCGGTCAGCCTGTCGAGCCACAGTCTGGCGCTGCTGGCGGAGGCGGGGCATATGCTGTCGGATGTGGCGGCGC
>NZ_DVEA01000119.1:0-5527 GCF_015295965.1 Thermoleptolyngbya sp. M55_K2018_002 | reverse complement strand
CCCAGCATGGGGAAGACCGGGATATTTTCGAGCGGCTGTATGCCGTGCGGCTCGATCGCCTGCGGGAATCGGAGGACTGTCGCACTATCCTGAAGCCTTTTGACTCCCGTGGACTGCTCGATACCGCAGCAGAGAGTCTACAGGACGAGCAAGAGTTGAGCGATCAAGCATTACTGGATTCTCTGGGCATTGATGCTAGTTCAGATAATGACATCACTCAACTCACCCATGTGCGATCGCGCCGGGAAATCAAAACCGCCGAAGAAATCGCCCAGCGCACACCCTGCGAGGACTTTGATCAGTTCAAACCTATTTTTGACCAAGTGCAGCAAGATTTGCAGAGCGGGGCACGGCAAACTGTGAAGTATCAAGACAATGCCTCTATCAATCAAGGCAATCTGTTTATCCTCGATGGTCAGAAGGTATTAGTAGCGGAGAGGGGTGAAGAATTTATCACCGATTATGGGGTTCCCAACTGTCGCCTGCGGGTAGTGTATGACAACGGGACTGAGAGTGATTTACTGCTGCGATCGCTTCAACGCGCCCTCAACAAAGACAAAACCAGTCGTCGGATTACCAATCCCGACCTTGGTCCCCTGTTTTCCCAGGTTGAAGCAGAAGACAATACCCAAACGGGTTATATCTATGTACTCAGAAGCCAATCAGACAATCCCTTCATTGCTGCGAATCGAACCATCATTCACAAAATCGGCGTAACTGGTGGCGATGTCCAAAAACGCATTGCGAATGCAAAGAAAGACCCAACCTATCTACTCGCAGATGTGGAAATCGTCGCCACCTTCAAGCTGGCCAATATCAACCGGATGAAACTTGAGGCACTACTGCACAAATTCTTCGACTGTGTTCGGTTAGATATGGAATTGAAGGATCGCTTTGGCATACCCGTGCAGCCAAAGGAATGGTTTTTCGTTTCGCTGAGTACGATCGAGGAAGTGATTGAAAAAATTAAGGAAGGAACAATCAATCAATTTCGATACAATCCAGAAACGGCAAGCCTGTCGCGCTTGTAATGCCTCCAAAAGAGTAACTGTTACTAAGAGGATGATTGGAGGATAAATAAAATGCATTTACCGAGCGAGATAACAAATTGATAGAGCCGACTGTTGCGAAAGGCAGACTTCATCATCGTTTTCTGAATTGTGAGGAACATAGTCGTCATTCACTGGATACTGTGGGCAAGAATATCGTGGGCAGGGAGCAAGATTTTGGCGCAGACTAGGTGTGGGATAGGAGCTTTTTCCAGACTTAGTTCTGGGAGCGGTTAACCGATTCAGCAGGGTCAGAGATCGTCACCACAGGGCTTTTGCCACGGGCGATCAGGGCAATGCGCTGGCTGGCGGGGTGCAGCAGGCAGATTTGGTCGCGGTCAAGCTGAAAGATTAGCCAATCGTCCGGCAGGTGGGTGGCGTGGCTGATTGCCCAAACCGCAAAGGGTGTTTCTAGGGCAAAGTGCTGGCGTGCTTGGGTGGCGCGGTTGATACCGAGCAGACCACCTGCCGCAAAGACGTGGGTGTAGTAATCCCAGTCCGTGTGGGTGGTGAGTTTGGTCACGGGGCCAAAGCGGGACTGGGGTTCGGGGCTGAGGGCATCAAAGGCAGCGCGATCGATGGCGACGGGTTCTGTTTCGCCTGAGTTCAGTCTTAGCGCCTGAGCGCCATCGGGACTGAGGTAGTGCAGGGTGTAGGCGGGGCTGGGCTGGAGTTGGGCCGCAGGCACGACTTGTGTTTGCCTGATCAGGCTGGTCTGGCTGTTGGAACTGTACCAGCCAAACAGGAGTAGGTAGCTGAGTCCGTGGATCAGCAGGGTCGCCTTGAGCGCTGTCTGGAGAGGCCGCTTGCGCTGGCGCAGCAGGAGCCAGAAGAAGGGATACTCGATGACCAGAGTAAGTAAGAAAGCGAGTAAGGAGGCGATCGCCAGCCAGACCTGCACATTTGCAATCGTCAGACCAGGATACTGGGACAGGCGATTTGCCAGCAGCAGCGCCCCCGCCCAGGCCGAGGCGTAGTTCGCAGCCAGCAGCACCCAGAGCGATCGCCCCCTGGGAGTGCCAAACCACCAGGAGAGTAGACCCGCTTCTAGATAAGCAATCACCAGATTGCCGACCACCAAGTGAATCAGACCTGTCCACAGCAGGGCGCTGCCGCCGTTGGCCCAGACGGGGGTAGGCCATAGGGCCAGACCGATGCCCAAGCCTATCCACAGGGCACGTTTCCCCAGGGCAAACTTAGAGTGGGCAGCGATTGAACTGCCATAGGGTTTCAAGCAGGTAAGGATGAGTTGCATTGGGGAGTTCTCGACGACGGGCGTAGTAATCGTGGCTACCGAGACCTGCAATAAAGACGATCCCAGGGGGTTCGGGTGAGGCAGCGGTGGGGGTTGTGAGGTCAGTGTTGAAAAAGTAAACCGGCAGTGCCATGAAGTAGAGCATGGAGTAGCCGCTGGAAATCGCCAGGTTGCCCTGGTAGATGGGCTGATTTTGGTAATAGATGGTGGCCGCCGCCGGAGACGGTGGGTAAGTGCTAGGATCGGCGGGGCCAAAGTGCAACTCAAAGCCCCGCTGGTTTACATCTGTATAAATGGCGCTGTAGCGATCGCAACTTGCCGCGTCTGCCCCCAGCAGCCCCGCCCAGCAAACCTAGACCTGCGCTAACCATTAGCAGACTACTCAAACAATGAACCATCCAAGGTTGAGCGTTGTAAGACCTGTCAAACATAGTCATCGGTTCTAGAGTTTGCCAGACGTTTGGGGCTGAACTTTATTGCTCGCTGAGGTATACAAAACGGGGGCCGTTGCGAATGCTGCAACCCACCAATCCGTAGGGGTTGCTGCCCATCGAACCAACTTCACAGAACGCCTCCACTGTGGCTGATGGATTGTCATCAAAAAGCACTGCCGTATAGCCCTTCATAGAGTCCCGCTGACTGCTCGGTTCATCCTGTGAGACGAAGGAAACAGGGGTGCCGTTAAAGTAGTAGCTAAAGATGAGGGCCGCATCGCCGGAGGGCAAGACGCGGCGGATCAGATCAAAGGCATCACAGTGACCGTCCGCAGTTCGGCAGAGTCTGGGGTTGTTGTCACGGTGGAGCACCTGGATATCGCTCGAAGCTGGAGCAGGGCGAGACGCGGGAGGCGCAGAAGGGGCAGAGTTCGCGCTGGGTGGGGCAGGCTGAGGCTGCGGCGATGGGGTATTCTCGCGATCGCCCCTGTTGCTTCGCGGGAAGGAGGAGTCAATTGTATTGATCGTATCTGTAACATCCCGAACGGTTTCACGAATGCGCCGGAAAATGTTGGCCATCAACACTGGGCTAGATTCGCTGGGGACGGTGGCTCCGCGGACTTGAGTTGCGGCAAGGCTGGGGGAGGCGCTGAGGAGTGAAGCGAGAATCAGGCTGGAGAGTTGCAGTTTGCGAGTAAGACTAGCGCGAATAAGGTAACGAGCGATGGGGTATGGCATGGGAGGCCTCCTTCAAGTTTTAAAGTCAGGTTCTAAAGTGGGGCTAATTGCAAGTTCTTAGTTCTCTGTGGTCTGAACTTATTCAGCGCTATGGAATTGAGTAGAGCGCCCCAGTGCTATGAGACTGGGGCATATTGGAGGTTACCAGTGGCGATCGCCATAGAAGGGGCTGATGGGAGCGACCGGCGCAGGAGCGGGCTGAGGGGCGGGACGATTGTCTGGAACCACATAGTAGTCAGGACTGCGCGACGGAGCAGAACCAGACCCGCCTGAACTCAAGCTATTTGAAAGTATCCATATCCAGAAGAGGGCAGCAGCCTGATCCGCTTGCTGTCTCAAAGCTCTCTGCTGGGCTAAATAGGCCTGCTGCTGTTCTGGAGAAAGACTTTCAAAATATCGCCGCCGCCGCTCTGCTTCTAGCCGATGTTGTTCAGCGATGCGCTGTTGGCGTTCTTCATACCGCTGTCTGCGTTCCTGGGCCTGTTGCCGCTGCTGTTCAGCCCGTCGCCTGCGTTCCTCTGCCCGTCGTCTGTAGGCTTCAGCCTGCTGCTGCAATCTAATGCGATTGACTTCACGGGGAGTTTGAGCCAGGAGATAGTGAGTAGAAACTGGACTCTCCTGAAAATTTTGAACAGGTAGAAGAGTGGTATTGAGCGCTTGCGGGGCTTCCAACGGGTTCGTTATGGTTGCTGGATTGCCTGGGGCGACGGGGGCGGCGCTTGAGGGTTGGGCAGCGGCGAGGCTGGGTGCGCTTCCCAGTAGTGAGGTCAGAGCCAAGCCAGGTAAGCCTAGCGCAAGGGCGCACCGACGAGCGCGAGAAATCTGCATAGGATAGGTCCTTGTAATCGGGTGGCATTGCAGTCGTCAAGTCATAGTTCTGGATGGGATGCACTTATGCACTTATTCAGCCAATTTGCAATGACCACTTCTTGAAGGCCGGTCGTGCTAACGAGGAAGAACGTGTCCATCACAGCGGAAAGGCGAGATGGTTCGCAGAAACGAACGCAACGGGGCGCAATTTCTCAGCCTGTAATGCTTTACCGGGTCGATCGCCAATCCCTAATGAATGTGTCTAGCAGACCGGTCAGTAGCTCTCTCTCCGCCTGAGAGTAACTGACCCGATAACCTAGAGATCCATATCCTCCCCCCCTGCTGTAGATATCCGCTTCAATGGTGCGGCCATTGAGTTGGACGTTGTGAAACACACGGCCTCTGACACTAATCGCCCCACCATCGTCGGTACATTCAATGGCGATTACGTATCGCGGGGTAGCCACAGGTTGTCCGCGTGGGTTAGAGACAGCCGGAACGTCATGGCGATTGAGGTATTGCACCACTGCCGCTTGCAGTTGCTCTTCACGACTGCCCAAATGACAGAGTTTCATCACTCGCACAGGCATTTGCGAGAAGCCGCGCAGGGCATCGGCTTGCCTAGAGGCGATCGCGCTTTCCCCAGCGACACCCAGGACAGACAGGGCAGCACAGGCAACCAGTAGCGATCGCCCCATGATGGAGGACGGGGTTGTAGGAATCGGTTGTAGAGCCATTGTCAGGTTGGAAAAATTAGTTAACAAGTTAACACTGGCTCTTTCTAGTTCTGGCAAATAGCGACTAATTCACCCGGTGATGCCTATAGCCCCAGGGGAAAACTGCAAATCGCCGCGATCGCCTCAGACTGGAGGGCGACCCAATCTGGCGTGGGATTGGCAACTGCAAAGAGGACGTGGAGCGCATCGGCGGGCATGTCTTTTTCCAGGAAATAGGCGGCCTTAGCCTGGGCGATCGCCTCCCAATTGGCTCCCTGCTGCGCCAACGCCGTTTCCATCTGGGCCAGATCAGCGGCAATTTGATCCCGCTCTTTTCCGGCTGCCATGATGGAGAAGGGCAAACGGTAGAGCAGGTCATCGGCGGGCGTGTCGTAGAAGAGCCACTCGTACTCAGCGCCGGGTTCCAGCGCCAGATTGCCAAAGCGAATCGCCACGAAGCCGCCAGCGTTGGGGGTTGCCGAATCGGTTCCCAGCGTGGCGGGCGCGGGCTGGGTCAGGTCTTTC
>NZ_DVEA01000080.1:0-31639 GCF_015295965.1 Thermoleptolyngbya sp. M55_K2018_002 | reverse complement strand
TCGCCGCGCCTCCCCCTCTAGACCGCTCAACGGCAGTCTTCAGCGAGGGCAGCACCGCCAGCAGCAGTAGAATATGCAGCACCACCGACCCCGACCATACCCGCGACCACAGCCCAGACGGATCTTGATGCCGCCGCTGCACGGGCACTGGAAACGGGGAAAAATCGCTGGCGGGGGAATGCGTCATGGGGAATGCAGGGGGCGTGCATCATCTGGGTGCATTATCTGGGAAGTGCAGGAGGGCGATCGCAAAATGCTTCAACCGAATCATTTAACCGCCCCGCATTGTCAAACTGGAGCTTCAGGACGAAAAAGCGGGAAGCGATATCCCATCCGATCATAACGAGTTGTAACGAAATAGACGGCTTGTCGTCTCAGATGTCCTCATCCGGTTTTGACCTGCCTCGTTTCTACACTGCTAAGTTGGAGCATGGCAGGGCTTCGCAGTCGCTTGCCGTGTCCAAAAATCTTAAAAAATAGTTAAGAACCTTTAGAAATATAAATGCAGATTATTGAGAGGCCAAGAAGTTTCAACTTTTAGCTTATTGAATCGGTTTCATTCCCTGATATATTTTGTTTTGAACCCGTGATCAGGGCAGTTTGCAGGTCGCTCAACGTCAAGTCTGTTCTACCCTTTGCCCTGAACATAAAGACTTTGTTAATGCCAGTCCGCTGCGTCTGAGATCATGCGCTGAGCGCGCAGCTAGCGGTATGTCGCCTGTGTGTAGTTTTACGCAGGCAGGGTTTCATACGCTCTGAAAACAGTGATTCACAGGAAGGGAAACGATGTCTTATTCGCAAACCAAGACCCAGGCAAAAGCTGGGTACCAGGCTGGGGTTAAGGACTACCGCCTGACGTATTACACCCCCGACTACACGCCCAAAGACACGGACATTCTGGCCGCCTTCCGGGTCACCCCCCAGCCCGGTGTGCCGCCCGAAGAGGCGGGCGCAGCCGTTGCGGCTGAGTCCTCCACCGGCACCTGGACAACGGTGTGGACCGATTTGCTGACTGACCTCGATCGTTACAAGGGTCGTTGCTACGACATTGAACCTGTCCGCGGCGAAGACAACCAGTTCATTGCCTATATCGCCTATCCGCTGGATCTGTTTGAAGAAGGCTCTGTCACCAACATGCTTACCTCTATCGTGGGTAACGTATTCGGTTTCAAAGCCCTGAAGGCCCTGCGTCTGGAAGATTTGCGAATTCCCGTAGCCTACCTGAAAACCTTCCAGGGCCCACCCCACGGCATTCAGGTCGAGCGTGACAAGATTAACAAGTATGGTCGTCCCCTGCTGGGCTGCACCATCAAGCCCAAGCTTGGTCTGTCGGCGAAGAACTACGGTCGTGCCGTGTACGAATGTCTGCGCGGTGGTCTAGACTTCACCAAGGATGACGAAAACATCAACTCCCAGCCCTTCCAGCGCTGGCGCGATCGCTTCACCTTCGTGGCTGAAGCCATCCACAAAGCTCAGGCTGAAACGGGCGAAATCAAAGGCCACTACCTCAACGTGACCGCGGCTACCTGCGAAGAAATGCTCAAGCGGGCTGAGTATGCTAAAGAACTCAACATGCCCATCATCATGCATGACTTCTTGACCGCAGGGTTTACCGCCAACACCACCCTGTCCAAGTGGTGCCGCGACAACGGCGTTCTGCTGCACATTCACCGCGCCATGCACGCCGTGATCGACCGCCAGAAGAACCACGGGATGCACTTCCGCGTGTTGGCGAAGTGCTTGCGGATGTCTGGCGGCGACCACATCCACACTGGAACCGTGGTGGGCAAGCTGGAGGGCGACAAAGCGGTGACCCTCGGCTTTGTGGATCTGCTGCGTGAAAACTACGTCGAGCGCGACCCCTCCAAGGGCATCTACTTCACCCAAGACTGGGCTTCTATGCCGGGCGTGATGGCAGTTGCTTCCGGTGGTATCCACGTTTGGCATATGCCCGCGCTGGTGGAAATCTTTGGCGATGATGCAGTGCTTCAGTTTGGTGGTGGCACGCTGGGTCACCCCTGGGGCAACGCACCGGGCGCGACGGCAAACCGCGTGGCCCTGGAAGCCTGCTTGCAAGCTCGGAACGAAGGCCGCGACCTGATGCGCGAAGGTGGCGACATCATCCGCGAAGCTGGCTACCGCTTGCGAACTGTGGAAGGAAATCAAGTTCGAGTTTGAGGCGGTGGATACCGTCTGATGAGAAGGGCTGGCAGATGAGGAATAGGGAGTGAATTGATGCTTGGTTTACGCTCTCAGCCATGAATTGAGGGTATAAGTATTAGCACTCATTCTTTATTCCTCAGAGTTCAACCTTTCACCCCTTTGGGGTCAACTGCATGGATCTCAAACAGATCGCCAAGGAAACGAGCAAGACGCTGATCAGCTACCTGACGTTTCAGGCAATGCGGACAGTGATGGCTCAGCTTAGTGAAACTGATCCGCCCCGCGCCCTCCGGCTGCATGAATTTTCTCGCCGCGAGCGAATCGAAAACAGCGAGTCCTACCTCCAAGCTTTGTTCAAAGAGGATCAGGCCCTTGCCTTTCGGATCTTGACCGTGCGAGAACATATTGCTGAGGAGATTGCCGAATTTCTGCCAGAGATGCTCCGTACAGGCATTCAGCAGGCAAATACGGAGCGGCGCTGTGAGCAGCTTGAGCGGATGACGCAGCTTGACCCCGGTACTACCAGTATGCATCCAGAACAAGATTCAACGTCTGAAGAATAGAGGAACCCATGAAGACTTTACCGAAAGAGCGCCGGTACGAAACCTTTTCCTACCTGCCTCCATTGACCGACGCGCAGATTGCCCGTCAAATCCAGTACACCCTCGATCAGGGTTATTTCCCGTGCATTGAGTTCAACGAAGACTCTGCGGCTGAGATGCACTACTGGACGATGTGGAAGCTGCCCTTGTTCAACGCAACTTCTCCGCAGGAAGTGCTGAATGAGGTGCAGCAGTGCCGCTCAGAGTTTCCGAACTGCTACATTCGCGTGGTAGCGTTTGACAACATCAAGCAGTGCCAGGTGATGAGCTTCATCGTTCACAAGCCCGGTAGCAACAACAGCTATGGCGGTGGCTATCGCTACTAATGCTTGATTGGCTAATGCCCGGTTGATTGGTGGCTAGAGTTGCGAATTAGTAGGGAGGTGTTGCGTGGGTTAGTCCATGCAGCACCTTCGCTTTTGGGGAGCGGCATCGCCCCACTATCGAACGCTCCTCACCCAACCGTCACATCCAGCACCATCATCAGCACAAAGCCCACCATCACGCCGACCGTTGCGGCTTTTTCGTAGCCTAATCGGTGCGATTCAGGAATGATTTCATCGCTGATGACAAACAACATCGCGCCTGCTGCAAAGCCCATCGCCAGCGGCAAGATTGCTGAAAACAGAGAAACCGCCATTGCCCCCAAGATGCCACCCACCAGTTCCACTAGGCCTGTGAGCAAGCTGACGAATAGCGCCCTGGGCTTGGAGTAATTTTCAGACAGCAGCGAAATAGCGACCACCAGCCCCTCTGGAATGTTTTGCAGGGCGATGCCCAGCGCTAGCGCAATGCCGTTGGAAATATCGTCACCGCCAAAGCCTACGCCAACTGCCAAACCTTCAGGAAAATTGTGAATGGCGATCGCCATCACAAATAGCCACACCCGCTTCAGGTTCACAGCGCTGCTGCCCTCACGCCCCTTGAAAAAGTGTTCGTGGGGGAAATAGCGATGGCTCAGCCAGAGGAAGAGTCCGCCCAGCCCGATGCCTAGCGACACAATCAGTGCAGCGTAGGCATTGCTACCCGTCCGCTCCATTGCTGCTTCCAGTCCTGGAATCACCAGCGAAAATGCCGTTGCCGCCAGCATTACGCCTGCCCCAAAGCCCAGCAGGATGCCCTGGGTGTTCTTGCTAATTTTTTCAAATAGGAAAATGGGCAGTGCGCCTAGACCTGTGGCAAGGCCCGCAATGCCGCTGCCAAGGATACCGAGGGTAATGGTGTCGAGAGAATTGAGCATGGGAAAGAGCGGTAGAGATAGAGGAGGAGAGATAGAGGAAGGCAATGGGGCGATCGCCGCTGGTTATTTCAGGATCTCCCCGTCATTCCAGCACTTTAACCTCTGATTCCTCAAACCTTTGATCATTCAAACCTTTACTCATACCGTCTACTCATACCGTCGGCCACGCCATTGCGTGGGCTTGCGGCTGGCAGAGCGGAGGATGCGGAGGGCAGCTAGCGGATCAGCGAGGGGAGAGAGCCAGAAAGCGAGAGGAAAACGGCTGCCGGGGCGATCGTAGGCGGAGCAAATGCCGAAGTGGGTGCCGAGGCGCAGCAGGAGCAAACAGAGGTTGAGTGCTAGCAGGGCGAGGAGGGTTGGCGAGGCAGCGATGGGACAGACTGCCAGAATCGTTAGCACCGCCGGAACCAGTAGCCAGGGTAGCGCCTGCACCGCAAGCAAAAACGCTACGTCGCTCCAGGTTTGGGCGGGGGTGCTGGCATCTTTGAGATCGAGCGATCGCCCCCATTCGCGCCAGGTTTCGCCCGTGCCCTCGTACATGCGGACTTTCAGCAGGCTGGAACCGTCGAGAAAGCCGACCTTTGCGCCGCGCCGCGCCGCCTCGCGTACCAGCGTCACATCATCGCAAAAGGACTGGCGGGCACAGGTATAGCCGTTGAGGGAGTCTAAGAGCGATCGCCGAATCAGGCAACACTGACCATTCGCCATCGTGCGCTCAGGCGCGTCGGCCGGACTTCCCGCCGCCCCAAACCGATAGATCAGCGTCATCAGCAGCGCAGGCTGTAGCCACCATTCCCCTGGCTGCTTCAAGATAAATCGCGGCGCAAGGGTAATCAGGTCATACTGATCTGTCTGAGCCGCCCGGAGCAAGGCTGGAATCAGCCCCGGCTGCGGCTGTGTGTCGGCATCGATGCCCAAGATCCACTCGCTGTGGGGGCTGCTGTGCAGATAGCCGGTGTGAAGCGCCCAGGGACGACCGACCCAGCCCGCAGGCAGCGGATCGTCGTATACCACGCGAAATCGCGGATCGCGCTGGGCAACGGCTTTCACCAGATCCACCGTGCCGTCCTGGGAATGGCTATCGACCACAATCACTTCCCGCAGTTCATAGCCCTGGCGAGTTAGCCCATCCAAACAGGGCTGGAGCCGATGCGCTTCATTCAGCGTGGGAATCACAACGCTGACGCTGCCCAGCATAGCTGGCGTTGCGCTTTGGGGATGCAGGGGCGCAGTGCGACGGGCGGCGCTGAGCAGGCGGGTCAGCAGGATCGCTGTGGCAGGAAGTTGGATGAGTAAGAGGAGGAGGGCGATCGCCCCCGACCCGCCCATCAGCCCAGCCTCCCATGCCGTCATCTCTGCCCCACTCAATTGGCGCTCACCCCAACGCGCACTGGGGGCTTGAGAGAGGCTTCGGTGGCGGCCGATTTTTCACTCAGCAAGTAGCTCTGCCGCCAGCACAACATCGCCGGAATCACGCCTAACAAAATGCCCAGCAGCACCGGAATCCAGAACCCAAAGGCGAGGCTCATCACCATTGCAAAGGCGAAGTTGCCCAAATAAACCGTAAGCGGAAAGTTCAACTGAGTGGCTTGAGGCTTAGCAACAGTGCGCCCCCACAGCAGCACCGCGACGGTCATAAACACCGCTCCCGTGCCCAGCCAGCCAACGAAGTTCTGATACGGCATTCCAAAAAATGCACCGGGCTGGTGCCAATACCAGAACGGCATCGCGGTTTGGCTCATGGCGGGGTCTAGCACAAAGTCCCAGGAGGTGAGCAGTAGCGCACCCAAGAACACCGCCGCCGCTCCCCGCGCAACGGTCAGAAACCCAGACGTAGGCTTGTCTGTCTCCAGCCCTGCCCGCGCCAGCAGGTAGGACGACAGCCCCAGGTAATACCAGGACAGCGGAATCGTGAAGGGAACCAGGCCGTTAATTTTGTAGCCTAAGCCGCTGAGATAGCTGTAGTGTCCAAAGGGAAAGCCCGTGCTGGTGCCCAGCAGTTCGCTGGTGAGGGACAGCCCCACAGAGCAGACCAGGAACGTGAGCCACGCCCGCAGACCGAGCGTCCGGTAGGCATAAATCGAAACAGCGATCGCCCCCAGCAGGATATACACCACGCCGCCGCCCGCCATACTCCAGCGAAACAGCGTTTGACCAGCGGGCACATGGGTCAAAAATTCGGGATGGGGCATGACCAGCAGCAGACCCGCCAGCCCAAACGCCATCGCTACCAAATGCCCAATCAAACACGCCCGCTCAATTCCAACCAATCTCTGCATAGTTGCTCCGTGTAGGCTTGCGCTCAGTCTAGTAGGCTTAACGTATTGCTTGAGCTAATGAATCGACCATCAACTGAACCGATAGAATACGCAAGAACCGCCGTCTACCAAATCCTAGAATCCAAGCAGCGTAGGTGGATTGCAGCGCTGGAGAATTCTGGAGGGAATAGGGGACGCAGGAAACCTGACACTTACGATTCTGCGACTATGACTTTGAAGATTTAGGGACAGTTGATAGCAATAACAGCTTTTATAAAAATTAAAAAATTAGGAATTCCGAGTGCATCCTAACGCAGAATAATAAGGTTTGTAAATTTATCTCTGGCCTAAGACGATTGCTTCAAGGAACCGGGGTTGTCCAGTCTTCTGGTGTAGTCTTCTGGTGTAGTAGTCTGAAGAGTCTGAAGGGCGATAGTTGGGAGCATGACGGACGTGGGAATCATCACAACGGGATTGGGGATTGCAGCAGGGCTGGTGGGACTGGGGGCGATCGCCTGGGAAGCACAGTTTCGCCATCGTCCGGGCAATGCCCTGGTACTCACTCCCGGCGAGTGGAACCTGGATGTCTACGAGCCGGATCGCTACGTGCTGGTGGGCGATGTGGAGTTTCGCAACCTGACCGAGCGGCTGGAAATCATGGTGCCCCACGTAGAGGCCGAAGTGACGCTGCTTTCCAAAGACTCCCTCGACGGCATCACGCACCGCATCTGGGTCACGCCGAAACACGCCGACGCGCCCGCCCGCGCCGATGGCTACTGGTTTGGCTATATCGTCAAAGTTGGCAAGACGACCCATGCTGAAGTAACGCTCGAAATCAAAGGCCCCGACCTCAGCAGCCTGCAAGCTGCTTGGGTGCGGATTCACTACATCACCTACGGGCCTCAAGGCCGCATTCCCAAGGTGCGTCATGTAATGGTGCCGCTGAAGTTTCCTAGCAGCGAAGACTCGCACCGCTGGCGACCCACCGCCGCCGCCGACGTGCTGCCCATTCGCACCCACCTGTTAACACATTTGGATGATCCCGTAACGGTGGTGAAGCGCTACGTTATGCCCCACGCCCAGCCCGGCGACGTAGTGACCATTGGCGAAACGCCCGTCGCCATTATGCAAGACCGCTTTCATCATCCCTCGGAAATCAAACCCGGCTGGCTGGCAAAGCGCCTGTGCTACTACTTTTTGCCTACCTCCAGCCTGGCCACGGCCTGCGGAATGCAAACGCTGGTGAATATCGTCGGGCCGTGGCGCGTGGCGGGGGCATTTCTGCTGGGGGCGATCGCCAAAAAGTTCCTCAAAAAACCGGGCTTGTTCTACCAGCTTGCAGGCGAGCAGGCGCGACTGATCGACGACGTGACGGGCACACTGCCGCCCTACGACCAGTTCATTGTGCTGGGGCCCGAAAATCCGCATCAGGTGGTTGACCAGATCAAGCGCGAAACCGGACTGGCGGCAGCAATCGTCGATGTGAACGACCTGAAAGCCGTGAAAGTGCTGGCCGCCACCGCCGGACTCACCGACGAGTTTCTAACCCAGGCGCTAATCAGCAACCCCGCTGGCAACGCCGACGAGCAAACCCCCGTCGTCCTCATCCGCCCCGTGAAAAGCTGATTTACCCCACTCCAAAATCTAAAATCCAAAACCCAAAATCCAAAACCCAAAATCAGCCTCTACCCCACGCTCCTGACCTCAGACTTGACGGGTTCAAACAGCCGCCGCGCCTCTGGAGTGCCCACATAGCGCCAGTGCCAGGGTTCGTACTGCACGCCCTGGGGATTATTTTCAGGAAAGGATAGCTCAAAGCCAAACTCGGCCGCGCGGCGCGTGAGCCACGCATAGGCCGCCGTTTTGCCAAAGGCCGGGCTGATGTCCATCGCCCGCGCCAGCCCGTCCGACAGGTCAATGGCATAGCCTGTGTGGTGTTCGCTGTGGCCAGGGGGAGCCACCGCCCGTGCGGCCGCTTCTGCTGAACCGTACTGATGGGTTTTCATGCGAAACAGGCGAGTTTGCCGCTCATAGTCCCGAAACCCCGACACGGGCACAATCCACACGCCCTCCAGCCGGGCCGCGTCGATCATCTGTAGCAGCGCCAGCCCTGCATCGGTGTGCAACTGCTCAAACCGCTGGGTCACGTCCTGGGAATAGCTGGCGACGACCATCAAATCCGCTGGGTCGGCTTCGGCAAAGGCAAAGTGTCCGTAGCGGGGCAGCGGTCGGGGGGCCCGGCCTTCGTCACGGTCTTCGGTCAGATCTCCGGCGGGATTCGCTGAAGTGGAGAGGGCGATCGCCCCTGGGTTTTCCCGTTGCCCCACGGTCTGGCCAGCCTGAATCTCCAGCCAGGGTAGACGACCCACGCGCAGCAGCGGATTCCACACTGAGGGGTTCCCCAGCGAATGTAGGCCCAATGCCCCCAGCAAAACCCCCAGCCCCAGCAGCAGTGGCAGCCAGAACCGCCCAACCCACCGCTTCAACGCATGGGGCGATCGCCCGTTGGTTAACGCACTGCGCCAGCCCAGGAGTCGCGGGCGCACCCAGACCGTCGGCTTGGGCGGCTTGGGCGATTCAGTCGGCTGTGAAGAGGAGGTCGCAGGTTGAGTCATGACAGATTCCAGGAATCATCGGGACAGGAATCGCAGGGGACTTATCGAGGAACCGAATCCAGCGGCGCAGTGCCCGGTACAAACGCGGTGAGGGCATCCAGACAGCGATCGCGCCCATTGCAGCCAGACTCGGCCCTGGCCACAGGAAGTTCGCTACAGCCCTGCGCCATCTCGCTTTCGACGGGCGGAAACAGCGCAACGGCGTGGGGCACGGGGCGGGGCGTATAGTCCACCAGCAGCTCATCTCCGTAGGCCAGCGACGCGCTTGCGCCCGAATCTAGCATCACCACCTCCCGCAGCCCTGCCCGACTCAGCAGCTCGCCCAGGGCCACCGAATCGACCCGCTCCTTGGACACGCCCACCACGGGCTGTCCTGCCTGGTCGATGCCCCAAAACGCCCGGTGGCGCGGCACGTCGAAACCAAACAAATCCCGGAAGGAGGCAGGCGATCGCCCCTTTCCATCCTTCACCAGCCATGCCCCGGCCACAAAGGCATCCGTCACGTCGGGCATCAGCTTGCGAATTCCTGCCAGCGTGTTGTGCTGCTGCGGGTTGAAAGGGACAAACTTCACGCCAGCAGGCCCAACCAGCACCAGCGGCCGGCCGCCGATTTTGGAAATATCCCAGGCACTCCCCGGCACAAACTGCCCTGTGTTCTGGCTATAGACCGGGCCAATCATGACGTTGGAATCGAGATACTTCATCGAAAAGAAGCCGCCATCTACCGCAGCAACGGCGGGCGTGTTGGCGATAATTTCAGACACTTGATACCGGCTGTCGGCGTGGAGCGTCACCGGGCGGCCGCCAGAAAACAGCACCAGCCGCACGCCGTCTAGCTCTAGCTGGCGCTTGCGAACCGGGGCCGTGAAGTTGAAGGCGCTGCCCGGAGGTGGCAAGGGTGCGCCGCCGTCGGACTGGGCGATCGCCATCGACAGTTTCGACTGGCCCAGGCGGTCGATGCTCAGCAAATCCTCCGATTCGTTGGCAAACCGATCGACCTGGTTGCTCATGGTCAGCGCCGAGCGATAGCCCGCCTGCCGCACGGCTGCCTTTACCCGCTCGTCATAGTTGCCTTCGGGATAGACAAAGTGCTTTACCGAAACGCCCAGCTTTTCTTCCAATATGCGCTTGGATTCCGTCACTTCCCAGCGCAGTTCAGGGTCGTCCAAATCAGCCAGGTTTTTGGGATGGGTGATGCTGTGGGAGGCGATCGCCACCAGCAGGCTTCGGCGGCAGCGGTGCGCCCGTGGCCAGGTGCGCCACCAGTTGATCCAGATGAATCGGGGTCAGTCCGTTGTCCCGAATGGCTTGCAGGTGCGCTTCAAACTCCGCCGGGGTGACATCAAAAAACACCTCTTTGCGGGGCAGCACGTCGTGATACATCAGCACAGGCACACGCCCCAGCCGCGCCTGCGGGTGAATCTGGGGAAATGGAGCCGCCAGCGGCAGTGCCCTCAGCATATCGCTCACGCTGGAGAACAACGGCGCTGAATGCCCCCCAGCGTTGCTCGCCAAAGGCCCCGCTACCTCAGCTTCCTGGGCAACGGGGCGATTCACCGGGCACTCGGTTCCGAACTGCCTTACCTCAGATTCTGCGGCCCTATCTAACGGCTCCGCAGCGCTGCCTACGCCCAGCCCACCCAGCGACAGGCTGCCTGCCAGCGGTAGGGCAATTCGCAAAGCAATCCCTGCGGGAAGCGCCCGTCTAATCCATCTCTGCGTCACTCCTCGAACCCCGGCCAGGGAGCGCTCCCTCAGCCCAACGAACCCGCCCCGTCTGCGAGACCGCGCCATAGAGATTCAGTTATAAAAATACATCTGCCGCTACATGTAACGGATTGCGAAGCCGATCCCAGGTGCGCTAGCCGACATCTACCAAAGCTTCACCCGTTGCTAATTTTTTCTTAATCTTTTTCCAAACTCTGCTGACCGCGCCTTTTCCCGTACCTTTACTGAATCTAGATTGCATTCGTTAACAATTGAAACTCAGCGGGCACTCTAGGGCTGTGCTAAGGCTGCGCTAAGGCTGTGCTAAGGCTGCGCTGGCGTAATTCGCACATGACTCCGTGACATGAATAGGGATACATAAATTAAGGATGGCGGGGTGCGGGGTGCGGGCAAATGGATTGCGAGCGATCGCGCTGAGTGAATGCAACCGAGTGAAATGCGAGAGGCTTGAATGAACGTCGTTCCGACCGAAATTCCCGACGTGCTGATCCTGGAACCCAAGGTGTTTGGGGACAGTCGCGGCTTTTTTTTTGAGAGCTACAACGAGCAGGTTTTTCAAGACAAAACCGGGTTAAAGCTTCGGTTTGTGCAGGATAACTATTCCCGCTCTGCTAAAAACGTGCTGCGGGGAATGCATTACCAAATTCAGCAAACCCAGGGAAAGCTGGTGCGCGTTACCGTGGGTACAATCTTCGATGTGGCGCTCGATTTGCGAAAATCATCGCGCACCTTTGGCATGTGGGTGAGTTGCGAACTGAGCGCCGAAAATAAGCGGCAGCTTTGGGTTCCGCCGGGATTTGCCCACGGGTTTGTGGTGGTGTCGGAGGGTGCCGAAGTGCTGTATAAAACGACGGACTATTACGCGCCGCAGCACGAGCGCAGCATTTTGTGGAATGACCCCGATCTGGCGATCGCCTGGCCGCTGGAGGGCGAACCGATTCTCTCTGCCAAAGACCAAGCGGGTACGCCGTTTTGCGAGGCGGAGGTGTTTGCATGAGCCGGATTTTGATCACGGGCGCAACCGGGCAGGTGGGGCAAGAACTGGTGCGATCGCTCGCGCCCATCGGTGACGTGATTGCGTGCGATCGCACTCGCTTGAACCTTGCCGCGCCGGACACGCTCAAGCAAACGATCTGCGAACTCCGGCCGGACGTAATTGTGAATGCGGCTGCCTACACTGCGGTAGACAAAGCAGAACAGGAACCAGAACTGGCAAATACCATTAACGGCATGGCTCCAAAAATCCTGGCGGAATGCTGCAAGGAAACAGGTGCATCCCTCATTCACATTTCCACAGATTACGTATTTGACGGCACGAAGAATACACCCTATCTCGAAACCGATGCGCCCAATCCTGTTGGCGCGTATGCTAAATCGAAGCATTTGGGAGAGGTAGGGATTCAGGACGTGCTGGGCGATCGTCCCAATCAGTTCATGATTTTGCGAACGGCCTGGGTCTACGGCGTGTATGGCACAGGGAACTTTGTGAAGACCATGCTGCGCGTGGGCAGCAGCCGCGAAGAACTGCGCGTGGTCATGGATCAAATCGGCAGTCCCACTTGGGCGGCGGATCTGGCAGGGGCGATCGCAGGTTTCACTGTCCGCGCTCTGAATGCCTCTACGACCGCGCCCACAGCCCCCATCGGCGGCATCTACCACGTTACGAATACGGGCGTGATTAGCTGGTACGACTTTGCGGTTGCCATTTTTGAAGAAGCCGAAGCCCTGGGCTATCCGCTCACCGTGCAGCGCGTCGTCCCCATCACCACCGACGAATATCCCCTGCCCGCGCCCCGCCCTGCCTATTCCGTGCTGTCGGGCAAAAAGACCGCCGCCCTGCTCGGAGACTCTCTCCCCTACTGGCGGCAAAGCCTGCGGCGAATGCTGGCTGACCTGCAAGCCGCTGTGCCCGCTCATCCCTAGAACCCTGCGCCCCTCCCCAATCGTCCTCCAAAATCCAAGTCCAAAATCCAAAATCTAAAATCCAAAATCGCGACCGTTCTCATCCCCAACCTCTGGTGACCCCATGAAAGCCATCGTTCTCTCTGGCGGAAAAGGCACGCGCCTGCGTCCCCTAACCTACACTGGCGCAAAGCAACTGGTTCCCGTGGCAAACAAGCCGATTCTCTGGTACGGACTGGAGGCGATCGCCGCCTGCGGCATCACGGAAATCGGCATCATTATTAGCCCCGAAACGGGCGACGAGGTGAAGGCAAAAACGGGCGACGGCAGCCAGTTTGGTGCCCAGATTACCTACATCCTGCAAGACCAGCCTGCGGGTCTGGCCCATGCGGTCAAAATCGCCCAGCCATTTTTGGGCGACGCGCCGTTTGTCATGTACCTGGGCGACAACCTGGTAGAAGGCTGCCTGGACGGACTGGTGGATCAGTTTAAGACCAACACGCTGGACGCGCTGACGCTGCTGTGCGAAGTGCCAAATCCCACTGCCTTTGGCGTGGCCGAGGTGGATGAAACCGGGCGCATCCTGCGTTTGGTAGAAAAGCCCAAAGTGCCTCCGTCTAATCTGGCGCTAGTGGGGGTTTACCTGTTTTCGCCCAAGATTCACGAGGCGATCGCCCAGATCCAGCCCTCAGCCCGGGGCGAGTTGGAAATTACCGATGCCATCCAAAAGCTCATCGATTTGAATCACAAAGTCGAAGCCTTTCAACTCCGGGGCTGGTGGCTCGACACCGGGAAAAAAGACGACCTGCTAGAAGCCAATCGGCTGATTCTGGACAACTACTTGCAGTCCAGCATTCGCGGCAATGTGGATGAGCGCAGTCAAATTTCCGGTCGTGTGGAAATCGGCGAAGGGGCCAAGATTGTCAACTCTACCATTCGCGGGCCCGTGTCCATTGGCAGGCATTGCCACATCGAAAACTGTTTCATCGGGCCCTACAGCAGCATTGCCGATGGCGTGACGCTGATCGAGACCGATCTGGAACACAGCGTTGTCCTACAACAGGCAAAAATCGTGGGCATTCACCAGCGCATTGTGGATAGCGTCATTGGTCAGCGGGCGAACCTGCGCGTTGCGCCCCAGCGGCCCAAGGCCCTGCGGTTTATGATTGGCGACGATTGCCAGATCGACCTGGCATAGGGAATCGCGTAGTGTCTTGTTGAGGGAAGGGGTTCATCCCATCTCACCTCTGCTTACCTCAGGCATCCCAAAGCATCCCAAGATTAACCTCCCCAACCTAATTCATCTCTTACCCTTCCTATGACCTCCATCCTCCGCACCCCCCGCCGCATCTTAATCACTGGCGGCGCTGGCTTTATCGCGTCAAACTTGGTCTATCACTGGGCTGAGCAGTATCCGGGCGATCGCCTCGTTGTGTTGGACGCACTCACCTACGCAGGCAACCGCAAAACGCTGGAACCCCTAGAGGCGAATCCCAACTTCCGGTTTGTGCAGGGGAATATCTGCGATCGCCCCCTGATTGACGCACTGCTGCGGGAAGAGGCGATCGACACAGTGGCCCATCTGGCGGCAGAATCCCACGTCGATCGCTCGATTCTCGGCCCGGCTGCGTTTGTGCAAACCAACGTCGTCGGCACGTTCACGCTGCTGGAAGCGTTTCGGCAGCATTGGGACGGCATGGGACAGCCCGACCACTTCCGATTTCTTCACGTTTCCACCGACGAGGTGTATGGCAGCCTGAACCCTGAAGACCCCGCCTTCAGCGAAACCACGCCCTACGCGCCCAACAGCCCCTATTCCGCCTCCAAAGCAGGCAGCGACCACTTGGCACGAGCCTACTTCCACACCTACGGGATGCCGACGCTGATTACCAACTGCTCCAACAACTACGGCCCATTCCACTTCCCCGAAAAACTGATTCCGCTGATGTGCATCAACATCCTGATGGGGCGATCGCTGCCTGTGTATGGCGATGGGCAAAATGTGCGCGACTGGCTGTATGTGGGCGACCACTGCCGAGCGCTGGATACGGTGATCCACCAGGCCAAACCAGGCGAAACCTACAACATCGGCGGCAGCAATGAGGTAAAGAATATCGACTTGGTTCACAAGCTCTGTGACCTGATGGCGGAACTGGCCCCTATCCTGCCCGCCGATCCCAGGTCACTGATTACCTTCGTAAAAGACCGTCCGGGGCACGATCGCCGCTACGCTATCAACGCGACCAAAATCAAGACTGAACTGGGCTGGGAACCCGCCGAAACGCTGGAAACCGGACTCCGCAAAACGGTGCAGTGGTATCTGGACAATGCCGATTGGTGGCGGCCGCTGCTCTCGGCTGAGTATCAGGATTATTACCAGAAGGTATACGCAGCGCGGCTCGTGCAGGCGGGCTAGGTTGGCTTGGGCTATTAGCAAAGCGATTACCGACAGTGCTTTTCACGTTCACTTTTCACATTCGATAGACTATTGCCTCAGCTTGGGATGGTTTCGCAGTTGTTTGTGAATTTGCTTCCAGCGCTGTTTTTCAGCGAGTTGGGCCTGTTGATCTTGCCGCCGTTCTAGATAAGCTAGCTCGCCTTGTAGCTTTTGGTAGCTGGCCAGCCGCTTAGGAGCGAGGGTTCCGCTGGCGATCGCCCCCTGCACTGCACAGCCCGGCTCTTGCTCATGCCGACAGTTGCGAAAGCGGCACTGCGTCGCCAGCGCTTCGACATCTTCAAAGGTTTGGCTGAGGCTGTCTTCGGTGGCCCAGGGCTGCAATTCACGCATTCCTGGCGTATCTAGCAGGAGTGCGCCAGAAGGCAGCAGCCAGAGCGATCGCCCGGTGGTGGTGTGTCGTCCCCGGCTGTCGGCAGCTCGTACCGCCTGCGTCACCTGAGCAGCCTGAGTCAGCAACCCATTTGTGAGCGTAGATTTACCTACGCCAGAGGAGCCAAGGAGCGCCACCGTTTGTCCAGATTGCAGGTAGGGGCTGAGTGCATTGATGCCCTCGCCGTGCAGAGCGCTAATGGTTACGATCGGCACGCCAAACGCTACTTCCTCTAGCTCAGCCAGGCGATCGCCCAGATCAGGACATAGGTCTGCTTTGTTTAGCACGATCACGGGCCATGCGCCACTGTCCCACGTCAGCATCAGGTAGCGCTCCACTCGCCGCAGGTTAAAGTCGTGGTCTAGCCCGGTCATGAGAAACACGGTGTCTACATTCGCCGCGATCACCTGCTCCTCAGTTTTGCTACCAGCCGCCTTTCGCACAAACTCGCTCTGGCGAGGCAGCACGGCGTGAATAGTGGCGGGCGAGTCGGGGGAGGGCGCAATACTCACCCAATCGCCCACCGCCGGAAAGCTGCGCGGACTCGTTGCCAGATGGCGAAATTTGCCGGAGACTTCAGCCGAGTATTCTCCGGTTTCGCAATAAACTTGATAGCGGCCGCGATGCTCTTGAGCCACGCGAGCAGGGACGTATCCCACTGCTCGATACGGCGAAAAGTGGGGTGCAAGGCGATCGCTCCAGCCCAAAGCCAGAAGCGTAAATTGAGTCGTCATTGGATTTCTCTGTGGTTCTGAAGTTCTGAAAAGTTTGAAGCGATGCTTTGAAACATCAGAGGCTCACAGAGGACAAGTCCAATCGTTTGAAAATCCAATCGTTTGGAGTTTAAATTCCTCTAGAGCCGATATGAAAGTTGTGTAGCGCGATTCCATACTGACTCAGCCATAACATCCTCCTAGTTCGATCTCCTAGTTCGATCTCTTAGTTCGATTCTTGGTGCGGTCTTTTGCGCCGTTAGAAACAGGCTGCGACATCAGTGTAACACATCATACTACAAGGTGGCAACATAGAGTGGCAACCCAGAGTTGCACCACAGGTGCAAAACAGATTGTATGCAAGCAGGTCAACCCTAAAAGTAAGGATGCGCCGCATGATACGCAGCGCATCCTTACCTCAGCAGCATCCTTGCCAGAGACTTAAAACTCGTGCCCTCAGAGAGATGCTAACGCGAACTCCCAAGAAAACGGAGCAGGACTCTGGATGGAAAAGCCACCTCAAACCCTACCCCGACCCGGATATTGCGCTCTCGAAAGGAACGTCTGATTTAGGTATAGCAAGGTCTCCAGGTCGGAATTGTGTTGTGAGTCACGATCTGAGGGCGATCGCAGCGAATGCAGTCCTAAGGCAGTAAACCGCCTAATGCAATAAACAGGTTAATGCAATAAACAGACTGCCTGCCTAGCCAACTTTGACCTGGCTGGTGTCCACGTCTGTTGCACCATTCACGCCGCGAGCGATAGACACTGCACGGCTCAAGTAATCCTGGCTGGGCACTTCACCCTTCAGCACCACCTTGCTGCCCAACTGCGCTACCCACAGGCGCTCCAGATCGTCCAGTTGAGGATCTTCATCGAAGGCCAGCGCCACACGCTTTGCCAGACCGCTCTCATCAAACGCGCCATCCAGCCCAACCTTTTCAGGGGGGATGCCCGCCTGAGCCGGTGCAGGAGCAACGGAAGCGTTTGCAGGCTTTTTGCTGCCAGGGAATAGTCTACTTAGCCAACCCATAGTCTAGGCCTCTCAAAAATTTCAAAAGAGTTCAATTTCAAGTGAATTTATGGTTTCTGGGAATACCCCAGGTAGATTATGAAGTGAGTCCCCTGCTTTTGGGAGGGAAGCAAGGTTAATTTAATAATCCATGCCAGTGTCCATCAGGCTTTGCAATTTGAAGGGGGGTTCTTCAGTGTTCAAACAAGCTTGCTGAAACTGGAGAGTTTCTGATATACACGATTGATTTTGAAACTGAGATATTACGTTGTTTGAAGTTTTTCGAGGGTTTTCTGAATCTGGCAAAAGCGCTGCTGTAAACTAGTTTCGACTGCAAAAGGTTATGGTTCGGTCTGGTCAAGGGATTCAGCGTTTTGCGATCGCCCTGCCGCAGCCCGAACAGCATTACTCTGATATAACCCTGTCGCTAGATCGTTTGGAGCCTCTATATCCATGTCGCATTCAGTCAAAATTTACGACACCTGCATCGGCTGCACCCAGTGCGTCCGCGCCTGCCCGCTAGACGTTCTGGAAATGGTGCCCTGGGACGGGTGCAAAGCCGGACAAATTGCCTCCTCGCCTCGCACCGAAGATTGCGTCGGCTGCAAGCGCTGCGAAACGGCTTGCCCTACTGACTTCCTGAGCATTCGGGTCTATCTGGGTGCCGAAACCACCCGCAGCATGGGGCTGGCTTACTAGGTTCTAGTAGGTTCTATTTGATTCAACTGATTCCACTAGGGTCTATCTACTGGATTC
The DNA here is from genome assembly GCF_015295965.1 of Thermoleptolyngbya sp. M55_K2018_002. Taxonomy (NCBI): domain Bacteria; kingdom Bacillati; phylum Cyanobacteriota; class Cyanophyceae; order Oculatellales; family Oculatellaceae; genus Thermoleptolyngbya; species Thermoleptolyngbya sp. M55_K2018_002. Next base: position 13,822 of record NZ_DVEA01000080.1, on the reverse strand, counting down.
GGGTTGATCGGATTTTGTCTAAGACTTGTTTAGGACTGGTCTAAGACCTGTCTAGAAGCGGATGGTGTCGGGGCCTTGTGTCCGCTCCATCCGTTCTTGGATACGCATAGCAACCACCAGCAGGAGGGCGATCGCCTTCCTGTTTTTTATTGCCGATGGCTCGTAGGACGGCTTGTAGGACAGCTCGTCGTGCGATCGCCGATCCAGCGATCGTGACCAAGGCTGCATTCCTGACGGCGCTTTCTCCTAAACTAGATGGAGCATTGCGAGCATGAGCAACCCTGAAACACGGTCAGACGAGCCAGGAGACCAGAAACCATGTGCGGAATTGTGGGCTATATCGGGACGCAGACAGCCAGCGGCATTCTTGTGGAAGGACTCCGCAAGCTGGAATATCGGGGTTATGACTCGGCAGGCATCGCCACCGTGTGGGAAGGGAAGTTGCATCGCGTGCGGGCAAAGGGGAAACTGTTTAACCTCCAGTCCAAGCTGGAGGGCGAAGAATTGCCAGGATTCGTCGGCATTGGGCACACCCGCTGGGCCACCCACGGCAAGCCCGAAGAACACAACGCCCATCCCCATTTCGACATGACGGGGCAAGTGGCGGTGGTGCAAAACGGCATCATTGAGAACTACCGCGAACTGCGCGAAGAACTGCGGCAGCGGGGCTATGAGTTTGTCACCGAAACCGATACCGAAGTCATTCCTAACCTTGTTGCCGAGTGCCTGCAAACCATGCGGCAGAATGGCGAGGTAGACAGCCTCTATTCTCCGCTGACGGAGGCCGTGCGGCGCGTGGTGCAGCGGCTAGAGGGAGCGTTTGCCATTGTGGTGCTGGCGGCAGATTATGCCGATGAGATTGTAGTGGCGCGGCAGCAGGCTCCGCTGGTGCTGGGGTTTGGGCAGGGCGAGTTTTTCTGCGCGTCGGATGTGCCTGCGATTTTGCCCTATACCCATGCCGTCGTGCCGCTGGAAAATGGCGAAATGGCAACCCTGTCGCCGCTGGGGGTAGAGGTGTATACCTTTGCGGGCGATCGCCTCAAAAAGCACCCCCATCGCCTGGCCAGCACCTCCCTCACCACCGAAAAGCAGGGCTTCAAACACTTCATGCTCAAGGAAATCTATGAGCAGCCCAGCGTCGTGCGAACCTGTTTGGAATCCTATGTCAACAGCGAATGGACGACTGCCAGCAGCACTAATCCGATTAACCTCGGCTTGCCGGACGATCTCTATACTGACCTGGAGCAGATCCACATCGTCGCCTGCGGCACCAGTTGGCACGCCAGCCTCGTCGGCAAGCACCTGCTTGAGCAACTGGCGCAGGTTCCCAGCCAGGTTCACTACGCCTCAGAATTTCGCTATGCCTTGCCGCCGCTAACTCCCAATACGCTGCTGATCGGCGTGACCCAATCTGGCGAAACGGCCGATACGCTCTCTGCCATCCACAGCGAAAAAGACCGTCGCGCCAGCCTGTCGGCCGCCTACCAGCCTCGCCTGCTGGGCATTACCAACCGTTTGCAAAGCACCCTCACGCGCCTGGTCGATAGCGTCATCGATACCCATGCCGGAATTGAGATTGGGGTCGCCGCCACAAAAACCTTCATCGCCCAACTGATGGCGTTCTATTGTTTGTCACTGGATCTGGCCTATCGCCGCCAGACGGTTTCCCCGACGCGACTGGAGGAACTGCTAAAACAACTCTGGCAACTGCCTGCCCAGCTAGAGGCGCTGCTGGAAACCCAGGAAAAGCGGATCGAGGAACTGGCCCATGAGTTTGTGGAAACGCAGGACTTTATCTTTTTGGGGCGCGGCATTAATTTCCCGATCGCCCTAGAGGGAGCGCTAAAGCTGAAGGAGATCAGCTACATCCATGCAGAGGGCTATCCGGCTGGCGAGATGAAGCACGGCCCGATCGCCCTGCTGGATGAAAAAGTGCCCGTGGTGGCGATCGCCATGCCTGGAACCGTTTACGAAAAAGTGCTGTCTAACGCGCAGGAAGCCAAGGCCCGCGATGCCCGACTGATCGGCGTGATGCCGCCCAGTGATCCGCACGCCGCCGAAGTGTTTAACGACCTGCTGCCTGTACCGGAAGTGGATGAACTGCTGTCGCCGCTGCTGACGGTAATTCCACTGCAATTTCTCGCCTATCACATTGCCGCCCGCCGGGGGCTGGACGTAGACCAACCGCGCAACTTGGCCAAGTCGGTGACCGTGGAATAGTCATAGAAATCGTCACGGCTCCGATCATCGCATGGCAGCGGAGCGGCATTTCGCGGCGACTTAACGGCGACTCAGCAGCGACTCCTGCGTCTGCGTTTGCGCTAACTCAGCGGCGAATGGTCAGGCCTGTCTCGAATCCAGACGGGGCGCGATATTGCTCCGCAACGCTGGCGCAATTGCCCCCAAAATTCCGCCCAACCCGCTTCCCCAATCTCCCGCACCGCGCCCGCCTCCTGGTTTTGCAGCAGCACCGTAAACGCGCCCGCCCCCAGCCCATCCTGGGGAAACATGCGGTAGCAGGGCAAGTCCGTCAGGGGCGACTGAAGCGCCGCCAGCGGGGGCACGGACACAGGCGCAAACTGGGGAAACCGTTCCAGAAACCAGTCCATCACGCCCTCGTTTTCGGCGGGGGAATAGGCGCAGGTCATATAGGCGAGATGCCCGCCAGGAGCCACCAGCCGCGCCGCGTTGGACAAAATCCGCTTTTGCCGATTGGCGTTTTTGTTGATGGAAATCGGATGGAAGCAGCCCGGTGCGGTTTCGCCCTTGGCCAGGAGCGATTGCCCCGTGCAGGGCGCATCCACGATGACCAGATCCGCCGCCTGGGGCATTGCTTCTGCTAGCACCTGCGAATCCAGGCTGACGGCGGCCACCCGCTGCGGCGCAGTATTCTCGGCGGGGGTAAAACATCGCCGCAGGTTCGACACTAGCGCCCCCATGCGCTTGCCGATGGTTTCGTTGCTCAGCAAGAGCGCGGGTTGCAGCGTTGTGCCCGCAAAGATGCCCTTGCCGCCAGGGGAAGCGCAGAGGTCGATGATGGTCTGGGGCGGCCTGCCCGCCTGTGCCTTCAGCAGCGCGATGGGGGAAATGGCAAACACCGACGAAAAATCCAGGCAGTAGAAATACCCCGCCTCGTGCCACGGATGAGCGCCCGGCCGCTCTCCCAGCGCCAGCCGATCGACGGGAGCGGGCTGCCAAGACACGGTGGGGGCGATCGCAAACGGCAAGGACTCCGGCCGCGGGCGACACCAGAGAATGCAGGGGTGAAACGGCTGCGGCTGCGTCAGCGCGGTGACAAAGCGCCCCTGCTCCAGCGGATCATCAAACAACTGGCGGCTGAGCTTGAGCAGAAGGTTTGAGGGCTTTTCCACGGTGTCGATTTTGGATTTCTGGGATTTTAGATTTTGAATTTTGGATTTTGGATTAGGCATTTTCAGGGCTTCTGGCCATTTTATTTGCAGTTTTATTTGCAGGGGAACTTACAAGAGAACCGACAACCTGGACAACGTGCCCACCACAATCCAAAATCCCCAATCCAACTTTTGAAACATCGGCCAGCCCTGACAGCGTGCCCACCAAAATCCAAAATCCAAAATCAACCATCGGGAGTCAGGGCGAGGTCGCAAAGGGCGGGCGGGTCATCCGAAACCGTGCCGGGGAGGGCGCGGACAAAGGACAGGAGGCGATCGCCACATTCGGCCGCAGACAGCCCTGCCACCTCAATGGGGTAGCGGGGGACGGAACGGCGCGTCAGGTCGTAGGTGTAGGTTTTGTCGTAGTAGGTGAGCAGCAGGTCGAAGGCTTCGGGGAGCCGCCGCGCTTGCAGGAGAGCGATCGCCTCCTGAGTTCGCAGCCCGCCCAAGCGCTTGCGGATGCGCTCGGTGGCGGCAACCAGATCGTCGGTAGAAAAGCCGCCATAGTCTCTGACCAAAATTTCTAGCCGCTCCGTCTGGGGACGCACCAACTCCAGCACTGCCGCCCGATCCATCTGGCGAAACAGCGGCTCCGGCACGCGGCAGAGTCCGATGCGCTTGCTTTCGGCTTCGATCCACACGGGCCGCGTCGGGTCAAACCCCGCCCAGCGCACAGCGATTTCGTTTTCAAACTGCTCATTGGTGGGCTGGGGCGGTTGGCCCAACATGCCGAAGCTGCTGCCCCGGTGGTGGGCGATCGCCTCCAAATCCAGCACTTGTTCGCCGCGTTCCGCCAGCGCGTGCAGCACGGCAGTCTTGCCTGTGCCCGTCATGCCGCCCAGAATCCAGATTGGCCGCGTCCATGCGGGAACCGTCAGCGCCCACCGCCGAAAGGTTTTGTAGCCACCCACCAGCGTTGTTACAGTCAGCCCCCCCATGCCCAGCACCCAGGCCACAGCTTCGCTCCGCATTCCGCCGCGCCAGCAGTGCAGCCGCACCCGGCCATTTCCAGCGAGCGATCGCGCCTGGGCGATAAACCCGGCAAACTTTGGCCCTGCCAGAGCAAAGCCCAGTTCCACAGCGGCATCCCGCCCCCGCTGTTTGTAGCAGGTTCCCACCTGCGCCCGCTCGTCGTCGGTAAACAGTGGAAAGCTGATTGCGCCGGGAATGTGTCCCTGGGCAAACTCGGCCGGGCTGCGGACATCGAGCAGCACTCCGGGCGCAGCTAGAAAATCGGATAGAGCAAGCGCTTGGGTCATGAATAGAGCTAAAAGGGAGCCAGAAGGAACCTAAAGAGGGCACAAAAAGAGTCGCAAAATCCAGAGAATACCTGGCATTTTGTCCAGATGCCTGCCATACTTCCAAACCGAATCGGAAGTGGTATCATGCCGAAGTTCTTAAGCAATTTTATCGGAGCTTTTATATGTCGTTTTCTCCTGAGGAAGGTGCGGCGATTCTCAAGGCGGTGACCATGAGCGGCATGGCGGTGGCGATCGCCGACATGGGCATTGTCTCTACGGCGATCGAAGCGGCGGCTCTGGCAAAGGAAGTCGTGGGTGCAGCCGCCAAGTACCCGACGAACTCGATCATCCAGGGGGTGTTTACTGAAGAAGCTCTGAAGACCTTCAAGCCTGAAACGCCTAAGGACGTAACGCCCGACAATGCGGTAGACATGGCGATCGCCGCGGTAAACGACGCTCTGACGATACTGGAATCCAAAGCCACCCCTGCCGAAATCGCTGAGTACAAACAGTTTATCTACAGCGCCGCAACCCATGTGGCCGAGGCCGCTGGCAGCGGTCTGTTTGGCTCTGGCGCAAACAAGATCAGCCCTGAGGAAGCCGCAACGCTAGCCAAGCTCAAGACGGCGCTAGCTATCTAAGCTGGCGGTTGATATCGGTTCTTGGTCTTGGATTTGCGATTTTGGATTTGCGATTTTGGGGTGCTAATTGGACTGCTAATCTGTACAAGACTTACAGCAGCTTCACTCAGAGCGCCATCGAGAAGAGTTGAGACTAGATTAGCTTAGTTGAATGCGCGTGAATGCGCGAGATGGCTAACCTCTCCAATTTCAAATCAGCCCTAAGCCATGCGCTCTTGTTTTCATTGAACGGTGCGTGGCTTTTTTAGAGGCTGTTTGAAAAGTCCTACTGTTTGTGGCAAAGCGTGCAAGATCCCCCTAAATCCCCCTTAAAAAGGGGGACTTTAAGGCGGTTTCCCCCTTTTTAAGGGGGGCTAGGGGGATCTCTGAGTGCTTAGCATTACAAACGATACCTTTTCAAACACCCTCTTAATTTGTCAGTTCAGAAAACCAAATCGGTCAACCAAAATCGCCAAGCCAAAATCGCCAATCTAAAATCCAAAATCAATATCAGACGGGCAACGTAAAGTAAAAGACCGAACCAACTCCGGGCTGAGATTCGACCCAAATTCGCCCGCGATGCAGTTCTACAATTTTTCGACAAATAGCCAGCCCTAGCCCCGTTCCGGGATAGTTTTCAGCAGTGTGCAGTCGTTGAAAAATTTCAAAAATCGACTTTAGATGGGACGCTTCAATGCCAATGCCGTTGTCGTGTATTGCAAATAGCCAGTCTGTTTCACACTGGGTTGCAGTGACCAAAACCTGGGGCGATCGCCCTTCTGGCACAAACTTAATGGCATTCCCAATCAAATTTTGGAAAACCTGGACAAGCTGCACCTGGTTTGCCTGAACGACTGGAAGATTCTCATAGGTAATGCTGGCATTTTTTTCAGCAATGCTCGTTTCCAGGTTTTCCAGAACGATGTCTAAAATCACTGTACAGTCAGTCGTATCTAGCTCATGTTCCTGATGCCCCAACTGGGCATAGCTCAGCAAGCCCTGAATCAACTGCTGCGATCGCCTGCCAGATTCCAAAATTCCCGCCAGATGCTCGACGGACGCTCTATCCAGATGAGTTTCATGCTTCATCATCAGCAGTTTGGCAAAGCCCATCATCGTTTGTAGGGGTTGCTGCAAATCGTGAGAAACCGCATAGGCAAACTGCTCTAGCTCCCGGTTGGAATGCAGCAACTCCTCATTGCGCTGAATAAGCTGATGCTGGAGTTTTTGTAGGCGCATCTGCGTTTCAACGCGGGCTATCACCTCTGCTTCTTGAAAAGGTTTTGTGATGTAGTCTACACCGCCCGCATCAAACGCTTTCACCTTATCCATGACATCACTCAGTGCGCTAATAAAAATCACTGGGATACGGCTGGTTCTTGGATTATCTTTTAGAATCTGGCAAACGGCGTAGCCATCCATTTCTGGCATTCGCACATCCAGCAAAATGATGCTAGGCAGGCTGGCTTGAATAGAGGCGATCGCACTTTGTCCACTCAGCGCCTTGCGGACTTTGTATCCTTGTTTTGTCAGGATTGCCGACAGCACCCGCAGGTTATCCGGCATATCATCGATAATTAAAATATCACCCATTGTTGACAGAGAATCTGTAGAGACGTTGGCTGGGCTATCGACCTTGGATCTGCCCGACCAATCAGCATGTTTATCTATAGATTCACGTCTCATTTCTAAAATTTTCAACACTTTTTAGTACGTCAATTTCGGAACACTTTGTATTGCTGATGCATCGCAGCGGAGCTAGTATAAAGCAGTCTTTGATTGATGATCTGCTCTATCAGGGGCGATCGCTCCCTCAGCCGATTTCATCTCCCGTCCATTATCTAAGCATTCTGCTGAGATTCAGGGTTCAGGTCGAGCAGTTTGGTGGGTGTATTCCACTTTTGCAACCCTCACCCTAATCCCTCTCCCAAAGCGGGAGAGGGACTTCCAATCCGGCTCTCCTTCTCTCAACAAGGGAGAAGGGGCTGGGGGATGAGGGCAAACTTGCAGAACTGGGATGCGCCCAGTTTGGTGGAGCGCTCTTTAGCTTCAGGACTTTCATAATGAAAAAGGCAATTACGATAGAGACAGATCAATCCAATCAATCGAATCAATCCAGTCAATCCAACAAAATAGCCCTAGTGAGCTAAGTATATCCAGTTCTTAAAATTTGCTGCCTCCCTGCTTTGGGCAACCCCTTAACGGATTTTAGAAATTTGATCTGGGCCAGCCCAATAGGTTGCCTCTGGTTAGAACAGCTTGCTTCTCTTGCTTCTATGCATTGCCGCTGTTGGAAGACTTGAAAAACAGAGAAAGCAGGGTTAAAAGTCAGCATCAGGACGCTTAATTTCTGCTTTAAAAGATAAACCTTTACAGCCTTAAACTTGCGACATTGAGTAACGAGTTCAAACCCCTGGAACCTGGCAGAAGCGTTTAAAGTTCTGCCGTAAATTCTGCCGTAAATATAGTGTTTGGCGTGCATAAAAAGAGATTTCAGCAGGAATTGAGCGCTTAGAATTTCATGATTTAGAAAAAAGTGACAATTTGCCAGTAATTCTCCTGTTTTGGGGAGTGACTGGGTTTAGAGTACCCATTCTGTGCGAAATTTAGCAGGTCAGAAGTAAGGCTTTTGGTGGGTTGAACCGATGTCTGTCCCAGCAGTTTGCGGGAATTTACGGAAATTCACTGGCAAAAGGTTCAGACCCAGACGCATTACTAGAACTCACTTCAACAAAAAGCTTCTTCAGAGATTAATTGCGCGTTTTCAGGATTAAAGCTTTGATTAACTTGGTGCTGGGTACTCCTACTTAGGGAATTCTGGGTGAATCCAGGACAAGTCTCACTACATATTAAGTATTTATGCTTAAAATATGCCCGTTTTTAGCATTTGCTTAGGATTCTTTGTCCAATTGGGCGAGCAAGGCGGGGAGCAAACTTCCAAGACTACGACAACTCAGACTTATGCGGCTCCTGCTGGTAGAAGATGACGAACTCTTTGTCCATGCGCTGTCAACCTATTTGGTGGCGCAGCGCTACGCAGTGGATGTAGCGACTGATGGAGAGTCGGGCTGGAGCTACATCCAGGCAACCACTTACGATCTGGTGGTGCTGGATGTCAACTTACCAAAGCTCAACGGGTTTCAGCTTTGCCAGCGGATTCGGCAGGCGGGCTATCATCAGCCGATTTTGCTGCTGACGGCCAAGGATGACAGCGCGGACAAGGTGACTGGGCTAGATGCAGGAGCAGATGATTACGTCGTGAAGCCCTGCACTGTTGAGGAACTCTCTGCCCGTATCCGGGCGCTGTTGCGCCGACAGCAACTTCCTGCTGCGCCTGTGCTGGAGTGGAGCGGGCTGCGGCTAGATCCTGACGCTTGCAATGTGACCTATGGGGGGCGAGAGGTGTTGCTGACCTCTAAGGAATACAGCCTGCTGGAACTATTTTTGCGCTATCCCCAGCGTGTGTTTAGCAGTAGCAGCATTTTGGAGCGACTGTGGGCGTTTGAAGAATCGCCCGGCGAAGAGGCTGTGAGAGCGCTGATGAAGCGGCTGCGCCAAAAGTTGCGGGCAGCGGGCACTCCAGACCTGATCGAAACGCTGTATGGCCAGGGCTATCGCCTGAAACCTCTGGAAGAAGATTCAGCGGGCGATCGCCCTGCTCTAGCTTCTGCATCCGACCTCGATCCTGCTCCTACCCCTGCGCCTGATTCCAACTCTAATCGCCGCGATCCCCGTGAAGCTGCCCTGGAAGCCTGGGAACAGTTTCGAGAACCAATGCTGGAGCAACTGACTTATCTCGATCAGGCTGTAGCAATGCTCCAGCGTGAATCTTTGTCTCCGGCGAGACGCGATCTGGCTGAGCAAGCTGCTCATAAATTGGCGGGGGCGCTGGGTATGTTTGGGTTTCCGCAGGGTTCTCGTCTGGCGCGAGCCATCGAACAACACCTACAGGCAACGGATGCGCCGATCGCAGCGGCTCCCCTCTCGTCGCTGGTTGCCCAGCTACAGGAGGAATTGTCGTCTCCGCCTCAGTTGTCTGGTTTTTTAGCGGGGCTTTCTCCATCTGCATTGTCTGATAGCCAATCGCCTCTGGCGCTGCTGATCATGCATGAAACAAAAGCCTTTGTTGCCCAAGTGCAGACGGAGGGTGCGTCGTGCGACATCGAGGCAGAGGGGGTGACTTCTGTCGCGGCGGCCAGGGCGGCGATCGCCCGTCGGGTGCCCGATGCAGTGCTGCTCAGCCTCACCCTTGTCAACGCCCTGCCTGGAGGCTTAGCGCTATTGCAAGACCTGACGGCTCAGTTTCCGACCCTGCCAATTCTGGTGATTGCCAATAGCGATAATCTGGGCGATCGTCTGGAGTTGCTTTGTCGCAGCCGCTGCCAGTTTGTGCCCAAAGACGTTCCGTTGGGAACTCTATTAATGACCGTGCGCGATGTGGTGGAGTCTCATCAACTGGCAGGAATGCGAATATTGGTGGTGGATGATGACCCAATGGTACTGACGGCCCTGCGGCAAATGCTCTCGCCCTGGCAGGTTCACCTGTTTACCCTGGAAGACTCTAGCCAGTTTTGGGAAACCCTAAGCGCGATCGCGCCGGACTTACTAATTTTGGATGTTGAGATGCCGCAGATGAATGGAGTACAGATCTGCCAGATTGTGCGGAGCGATCATACCTGGAATCGTTTGCCCATCATCTTCCTGACCGGGCATCAGGACATGGCAACCGTGCAACAGCTTTTAAGCGTCGGTGCAGATGATTGCCTCACCAAGCCCTTTAGCGAATCTGAACTACTCTTTCGTCTATGCAATCGCTTGAGCCGGACGCGCCTTTCCCCAAATCAGTTGCGACTGCGCCTGAGCCATAAATCAGCGTAAACTCCCAAATGGGACGTTGAGATAGGACGTTGAGATAGGACGTTGAAAACAACACAGCATTTTTTTGCCTGGTGATGTTTATGGCACCTCGACAGGTATTACTCATTGATGATGAAGCAGCAATTCGCACGATTGCAAAAGCCAGCCTGCAATTTACACGAGACTGGAATGTGCTGACGGCAGCCTCTGGCGAAGAAGGGATGGCGATCGCCCAATCCCATCAGCCAGACGCAATTTTACTGGATGTTAAAATGCCAAAAGTTGACGGACTCGCCACGCTCAAAGCCCTCAAGGAAAATACCGCCACTCAGCAAATTCCGGTGATCCTTCTTACAGCTACCGTCAAAGTGGTGGCTCAACAGCAGTACGCCCAACTCGGCGCAAAGGCGGTCATTATCAAGCCCTTCGATCCGGCAACTTTGGCCAGCCAAATTGAGGTCGCCCTCAACTGGAATGCACCCTAAATTGGAAAAACTGAGTTTACACGGGAATCTCAATTACCCACTCAGTGCCCTGACCCGGCTGAGAACGGCAGTACAGTTGTCCGCCATGCTTTTCGACCACAATTTGATGGCTGATAGAAAGCCCCAATCCCGTTCCTTTACCCGATGGTTTGGTTGTAAAAAACGGATCAAATAACCGCTGCTGCACCTCTGCCTCTATTCCCTTGCCGTTATCGGCAATGCTGATCTGCACCTGCTGATTGGGCAAGACCTGGGTCTGAATCCGAATCATCGGAGAATGCTGAATTGCTGGGGTCTGCTGAGATGCCGTTTTGGGGACAGATTGCAGCTTTTCCTCCAGTGCATCAATGGCATTACTCAGCAAATTCATAAACACCTGATTTAGCTGCCCGCCATAGCAATTGACTAGCGGCAGATTCCCATAATCCTTTGTAATTTGAATTTTGGAATTGGGGGCGATCGCCTTTAATCGATGCTGCAATATAGCAAGCGTACTGTCGATTCCTTCATGCAAATCAACAGGTTTCTTCTCAACCTCATTCACTCGCACAAAGATTCTCAAAGAAGACATAATATCTCGGATTCGCTCAATCCCTAGCCGCATAGAGCTAAGCATCTTAGGCAAATCCTGATAGAGATAATCCAAATCAATTACGTCCTGATGAGACAGAATGACTTCTGGCAGATCAGGAAACTGCTGCTGGTACAGGCTGAGATGATCAAACAAATGCTTAACATAGTCTTCTGCATAGTGCAGATTGCCCGAAATGAACCCGACCGGATTGTTCACCTCATGCGCCACATGAGCCACAAGCTGTCCCAGGCTCGATACCTTTTGTAACTGCACATTTTGCTCGTGCAATTGTGCGGTCAGCTTTTTCAAGCGTAGATGCAAGTTAATCCGCATCAGCATCTCTTCATACTGAATTGGCTTTGTCAGGTAATCAACAGCACCCAAGCTAAATCCTTTGACCTTATTGTTCGTATCTGACAACGCAGTCATGAAGATCACGGGGATGTCTTTTGTCTTCTCTCCCAGCTTCAAGCGACGACAGGTTTCAAACCCATCAATACCAGGCATCATCACATCCAGCAAAATCAAATCCGGCGAGGCATACTCAGCCTTTTTAAGAGCGCTCTCCCCGCTTTGGGCAATCAGCACCCGAAAGCCCAAATCGCTCAAAAAATCAGATAAAACACCCAGGTTTGCTGGCGTATCGTCCACGATTAGAAGGGTGTCAGACCCCTCGGTCTCTTGTGTCGAAGGGACACTCAAACTCTCTTTTTCCATTAGTTCACGGTCTGATATTGTTGAATGAACGAAAGAATTTTCTCTTCTTCAAATTGCTGAGCTAAATGCTGCAAATGTCTGGAAAAAGGTACAAGATCAGCACTAATTTTCTCCAACCTAGAAACTTGAGACTGAATCCCCTTCAAGTCCCCTTGCATCGCCAAATCTAGCAACAGTTCTAGCTCGCCCTGTGGTGGCGGAACGATGAGTTCCTCGGATGCCTCAGACTTAGATGAAAACAAAGACTCGGACAGAGTTTTTTCTGACGAATGCTCGTATGTCCACTCCAATTTCAGAAGCGCTTGCAGTCGCTCTAGAAGCTCATGCTCACGAATCGGCTTGGGCAGAAAAGCATCACATCCGACCCCCAAACTTTGCTGCTGATCGTTCTCAAACACACTGGCTGAGGTTGCAATAATAGGCGTATCTTTGAAATCGGGTCTTTGGCGGATCTGACGGGTCAGTTCAAAGCCATCCATCACGGGCATTGCCAAATCCGTCATGATCAGATCAGGCTTAAAGCCCTGGATCTTTTCTAGAGCCTCCTGTCCATTTTGGGCTTCGACAACCTCAAATCCGATAGGCGACAATAGACCAATCAAGATGTAGCGATTTTCCAGCCGATCATCTACAACAAGAACCCGCTTACGCTCTCCGGAGTAGCCCCGAATCAACGCTTGGTTGGGTTTGCGAATCTCAATCGCTTCCGAAGACTCCTGTAAATCCAAATCAAACCAAAATGTGCTGCCCTCTCCCAACTTGCTCTCGACTCGCATCTGGCTTCCCATCAGCGCCAGCCAACTCTGGCTAATAGTCAAACCCAGCCCGGTTCCCTCAGTTCGTTGCTGGAGGCTACCGGTTTGCTGAAACGGCAAAAAGATCGCGTCTAGCTGATCGGGCGCAATACCTACACCTGTGTCTTTAACCTCAAAGCGAACCTTATCAGCCTGGGGATGAATCCTAAGCGTCACCCCACCAGTTTCTGTAAACTTAATCGCGTTGCTGAGCAAGTTGATCAGCACCTGGCGCAGACGTTTTTCGTCTGCCCAAACCAGGGTAGGCAGGGACTCAGAAGATTCGCAAGCAAACGAGATCCCTTTCTGATCGGCACGCACCCGACAGATTTCACTCACGCCTTCTATAAAAGAAGCGAGCGGGAAACTGCTGGGATTTAGCTCCATCTTCCGCGCCTCGATCTTTGCCAAATCAAGCACGTCATTGATCAGCGTTAGCAGATGCTCTCCGCAGTGCTGAATGACATTCAATCCCTGTTTTTGGGTCTCGGTTATCACTCGATCTTTTTTAAGGATCTGAACATATCCCAAAATGCCATTCAGAGGCGTTCTAAGTTCATGGCTCATGTTTGCCAGGAACTCGCTTTTGGCACGATTTGCCTCTCTTGCCTTTTCTTCTGCAACCCGTAGCTCCTGCTCGATGCGCTTGCGTTCAAGAATCTCATCTGAAAGCGCCAGATTAGCAGCTTCTAGCTGGGCTGGGCTGGGCAGTGCAAGAGCCTTTGGGATGAGCGGCACCAGCCCAATTGCAGTGTAGACCGAGATTAGTGCTGTGATCGCCTTGAGGATTCCGGCTGCCCAATAATTGGGGTTCCAGAGCGTCCAAATCTCCATGAGATGTCCAGTTCCACAGGCAATAATGAAGGCTCCAAACAGCAAGAAAATCCAGTCAAAGGGCAAATCTTTTCGTCGAGAGACAAAGTAAATTAACAAAATTGGGATTGAATAGTAGGAAAGGGCGATCGCCCCATCAGCCAGAACATGCAGCCAGACAAGTTCAGGCTTCCAAAGATAACAATGCCCGTGGGGAATAAATCCATTCGTACTGCCTAAAACGCCGCCTAAGGCAAATAACATAAGCTCATTCAAACTTTAAGAATTACACAGTGTGAGTCAAAGTG
>NZ_DVEA01000230.1:0-31944 GCF_015295965.1 Thermoleptolyngbya sp. M55_K2018_002 | reverse complement strand
ACGGGCTGGGGCTGGTGGCGATCGCCCTCTGGATTGGGTGGGAAGCAGTCGAGCGGTTGCAACACCCCGATGCCGAAATTTTGGGTCTGCCCATGCTGATTACGGCGGCCGTGGGGCTGGGGGTGAACCTGCTAAATGCGTCTCTGCTGCACGACCATAGCCACCACGACCTGAACCTGAAGGGCGCATTTTTGCACATGGTTTCGGACGCGATTGGGTCGCTGGGCGTGATTTTGGCGGCGATCGCCGTCTGGCTCTTTGGCTGGACGTGGGCCGACGGAGCCATTAGCTTGGTCGTTGCTGCGCTCATCCTGGCTGGAGCCGTGCCCCTCATCCGCCAAAGCCTGAACATTTTGCTGGAACAAGCGCCCGTCTACCTTGACCCCGCTGCTGTGCGGGTGCATCTGCTGCAAACCGAAGGCGTGCAGGCGGTGGAAGCGCTGCGCCTGTGGGCGATCGCCCCAGGCCAAGTCGCCCTCACTGCTCATCTGACGGTGAACCCGCAGGATGGCCTAGAGCGCGATCGCCTCCTGCAAACCCTGCAAGTCTCCCTGCAAGCTACCTTCGGACTCACCGACACCACGCTCCAGCTTGCTGCCCCGCCTGCAACACCCCTGATAAACCTGTCGATGCCGCCTAGCCTGGAACTGGTGGTCAAGGAGTGATGGCGTAATGGAGTTATGAGGAGTCATAAGGAGTTATCAGTGGAGTCATTGAGTGACGGAAGGATGCAGTAAACTACTCATCACGTCCTCTCCCGCGCTCCTGCATGAAGATCGCCACCTGGAATGTCAACTCCATCCGCACCCGTCTGGAACAGGTCGTCAACTGGCTGACGGAGAATCCGGTGGATGTGCTGTGCGCTCAGGAAACGAAGGTGGTAGATGCTGACTTTCCGAGGGCTGCGTTTACCGATCTGGGGTATACCTGCTACGTCTCTGGGCAAAAGTCCTACAACGGTGTAGCGCTGATCAGCAAAACGCCGCTGGAGTCGGTCAGTTGTGGGTTTGAGCCTGTGCTAGGAGGGGCGATCGCCGCACCGTTTGATGACCAAAAACGAGTCATCACGGGCGTTCTCGACGGCATTCGCATCGTCAACCTCTACGTGCCCAACGGCTCCAGCGTCGGCAGCGACAAATACACCTACAAGCTCAGTTGGCTGGCGGTGCTGCGCGAGTATTTGGCAAAGCTGCTGGAGGAAAATCCCAAACTCTTGGTCTGCGGCGATTTCAACGTAGCGTTGGAAGACCGAGATATCCACGATCCCACCGGGCGCGAAAAAGAAGTCATGGCCACCGATGCCGAACGGCAGGCGCTGCGGGCCATTCTCGACTTGGGGCTGGCGGATGCGTTTCGCAAGTTTAACCAGGAAGATGGACAGTTTAGCTGGTGGGACTATCGCGCCGCCGCCTTTCGCCGCAACCTGGGCTGGCGCATCGACCATCACTACCTCAGCCCGCCGCTCTATGCCGAGGCCAAAAGCTGCATCATTGACAAAGCGCCCCGCAAGCTGGAGAAGCCCAGCGACCACACGCCAGTAATCGTGGAGTTGTAAATTGCGTAAATTGCGTAAATTGCCTAAATCGCTAGTGAGGGTTTCCGCTTTTTGCGCCGCACGTCACACCGTCAACAAAAACCAGGACTATCGTCCGACTGCGTAAGTCCCAAAAAAAAGAGAGCAACTCCATTACCCTGTCAGCCCTAAGGGTAGATGGCTCGTTGCTCTCTAGGTTCAACGTGAGTTTGCTGAGCCAATAGCAGCACAGCGACTCACGGCAGCAATTCACGCTTGAGCAGGTCTTCAATAAACGACCTCTCGTGTGCGCTGTTTACCAGCTAGACGGAATCTTGGTTCGCCGCAACCCAGGCGAGGGAAGCAGCCGGGAGGCTACGCGGAACTCTTCCTCAGCCTAGGCTCACCTTGACGACGCGATTTTTTTCTTCCTCGGCCTTAGGCAAGGTCAGGTTCAAGATACCGTCCTTGTATTCAGCCGTAACCTTGTCGTTTTGGATGCGGCTCGGCAACGGAATCACCCGCTGGAACTTGCCATAGCGGAACTCCGTTCGGGTCATGCCTTTTTCTTCGGTTTTGCTTTCCGACTTGCGTTCGCCGCTGATGCTAACGGAGTCTGCCGAAACCTCAACATTGAGGTCTTTGGCATCCATGCCAGGAACTTCCAGCCTCAGGTGAATCGCTTCACCCGTTTCTTCCATCTCTGCCAGCGGCATGAAGCTGGTCAGCTTGTGGTTTTCTGTAGTCGCTGGTAGGAACTCATCAAACAGCCGATTCATTTGCCGTTGTAGCGTTTCAATCTCACGGAATGGTTCCCATCGAACGAGTGCCATATCCATCGCCTCCTAGAGACAGTAGTTTGAGAATGTGGAATCAACGCTAGTTAGGGTTATCGTCTGAGTCGTCGCCTTGCCAACACTTCCGACAAGGGAGTGAGCTTTTGTTGGTTTAGCTGGTTGGTTGGACGGGGCGTTTCTGAACCTCAGACGATTGATGGCTGACAATCATTATGGTATTGCAAGCGATTCAGGAGTGGGGGTCGGTTTTTTGGACTCGCTGGGTTCTCATTCCCGTACCAAACCCGCTCTTTCATCACAGCCCTAGGTCAAGTAGGAGCCAGCGTCAGGGGGCAACGGCACTAGCTGAGGCACGACTTTCAGCCCAAACTCTTCTTCAAAGCAGCCCTTTTTTCCATCCAGGCTCCACAGTTCCAGAGCGCAATCGTCGTTGGGGTGGGTTGGATGGATTAGCAGGCGAAACTCCTGCTGAGCAGGCACTACCTCGCAGGTGATGCTGTCGATCGCCCCGATTTGGCGACGATCGAGGGCGACCGCTATCCGCAGCAGCGTGTTGAGCTGTTCGACGACTTTGCGGTGTTTCTTGGTGGTCAGGCTGCGGTAGTTGTCGTGCTTTTTCTTGGGACAGCTCTTGCGGTGATAGCGAGACAAATTGGCGATCGCCTCAATTTCAATCTCCGTATAGCCCAGCAGGTCGCCATTGCGAATCAGGTAGTAGGAATGTTTATGGTGGGCAGAGTGACTGATAAAGTGTCCACAGTTATGCAACATGGCGGCTGCCCACAGCAGTTCCCGCTCCTCGTGTCCCCAGTTGTGTAAGATGCCCTGGGTCTGGTCAAACAGGCTGAGGGCCAGGGTCGCCACCCGTTCAGCATAGGGCAGGTTCACCTGATATTTCTGAGCAGCGCGGAGGACGCTGCGCTGGCGGATGGAGCTTTGGAAGCGCAGACGGTCTTCGATTAGCCCGTGGGTCAGCATCCAGTCCACCACTAGTCCTTCTCGGAGCGATCGCTCGCAAATCGTCACCGAATCCAGCCGCAATAGCTCCATCGCCTCCTGCAAAATCAGCGCCCCCGCCACGATAATCTCTGCCCGCCGATCCGACATTCCTGGCAGGGCGGCTCGTTCGGCCATCGTCATGCGGCGCAGCCGATTCACCATTTCGCGTAAATCCGCTAGGGGAATCTGGTAGCCATGCAGCGGATCGGGCACGGTGCCCGTGTGTTCGCGGGCGTGCAGGGCGGCTAGCGTCTCAATGGTGCCGGAGGTTCCCACCAGACGGGGGGTTTCCCCAGCGCGAACTTTGCTCAGCAGTTCGTCCACCGAGCGCTCCAGCATCCCGCGCACGTAAGCCCGCAGGTAGTTAAACTCGCTGCTGCTGATGGGGTCGGTGCTGACCATCTCCGTCGTCAGCCGCACTGCGCCGACCTTGGTGCTAGTGAGGCAGCGCGGCTCGTGGCCATCGCCCAAGATTAGCTCCGTCGAGCCGCCGCCGATGTCGATAATCGCGTGGGGCTGTTCGTTAAACGCCACCCCCGACAGTACGCCCAGATAGATTCGCCGGGCCTCTTCCTGACCCGAAATCAGGTCAATCTCCAGTCCCAGTTCGTTTTCTACCAGTTGCAAAAAGTCTCGTCCGTTGGGGGCTTCGCGCACGGCGCTGGTGGCCACAGCCACGATCGCCTCGGCATGGTGCATCTGGGCAATGTCCTGACAGCGGCGCAGCGTGGCGATCGCCCGTTCCATTGCCGCCTGAGTCAGATTGCCCGTAGCGCGATCGCGATCGCCCAGCCGCACCGTCGTTTTTTCTCGGTTAATAATGGTGAACGCAGGCAGCGTGGGGTCAATCTTGACGACCACCATGTGAATCGAGTTCGTTCCTACATCAATCGCGGCCAGGATGCGATCTTGAATCACGGCAGAAGAAATGGGGGTTGGCAGCACACTTTTGCGCTTAGAGAACACACTAATCATCCGGAGATCCAGGGTTTAGAGAAGCACAGGAGCAAGCTCAGAGTCCACAGCCCGCTGCAAGCCCAGTGCCAGGGCAGCAAACACCGTTTTACGAACAGATGAATATTCACAGGTTTATAGACTGGGGCGATCGCAGTTCAGTGCCCCAGCGAACTTGTGTGGTCTTTGGCTGTTTCCAGTCGCTAATTTCTACATTAAGGCGCTTGTATACGCAGCTATACAGACAGATTCAAGTTTCAAAAAACCTGATCCGGTTATTTCTCCAAACCCCAAACGCCTCGGGGTTCATAGAGACTCGCCTACCAGAAGCCATTTATACCGTTTATTCAAAATCCATAGGACTTATGCAGTTGGACGACTTCTCGCGGGCGCAGCCCGCGAGAAGTCGTCCAGAACCTGGGAAATTTATCGCAAGTGCGTAAGTCCTAATCCATTCAAAATCTATTCAAAGTCTAGACTCCGGTGAATCACTTAATGGATTCCCCAGAGTTTCCCCAATCTTAGCCCGACACTCCGCGCAAAATCATGAATTCCTGACGAAGCATTCATCAAACCCGACCCGCCCGCAAATCGGTAAAATAGAGATGCATATTAAGAAGTATTTCAACATGGCAGATCAGCTCGTGCGGGCAACCGCAGCCGGCGGCGGTATTCGGGTTGTGGGCGCAGTCACTACCCGCCTCACAGAAGAAGCCCGCCAGCGCCACAAGCTTTCCTACGTCGCTACGGCTGCCCTGGGGCGGACGATGGTCTCCGGGCTGCTGCTGGCCTCCAGCATGAAGCGACCCGAATCGCGGGTCAATATTCGCGTGCGCGGCAACGGCCCCCTGGGGGTGGTCTTTGCGGATGCGGGGCTAGACGGCACCGTGCGCGGCTATGTGCAAAATCCTGGGGTAGAACTTCCCACCAACAGTCGGGGGAAGCTCGACGTGGGCGCGGCGGTTGGTTCCGAAGGATTTCTCTACGTGGTGCGCGATATCGGCTTTGGCTATCCCTATTCCAGCACGGTGGAACTGGTGTCGGGCGAGATTGGCGAAGACGTAGCCAACTATCTAGTCACCTCGGAGCAAACGCCCTCAG
Source organism: Thermoleptolyngbya sp. M55_K2018_002 (assembly GCF_015295965.1). Lineage (NCBI taxonomy): Bacteria > Bacillati > Cyanobacteriota > Cyanophyceae > Oculatellales > Oculatellaceae > Thermoleptolyngbya > Thermoleptolyngbya sp. M55_K2018_002. The sequence continues at coordinate 26,580 of NZ_DVEA01000230.1, read as the reverse complement.
CGCTGCTGGTCGGCGTGTTTGTCGATCCCGATGGCGTGATGGCGGCAGGCGGGATGCTGGTGCAGGTGTTGCCCAAAGCCGCCCGCGACGAAGCCCTAGTCGAAAAGCTGGAATCTCGGCTGGCGGCTCTGTCTGGCTTTACCAGCCTGCTGAACGAGGGCAAAACCCTGCCGCAGATTTTTACAGACTTGATGGGCGATATGAATTTGCAAATCTTGCCCGAAAGCCAGATGCTGCGGTTTCACTGCGGCTGCACGTTTGACCGGATGCTGGGCGCACTCAAGCTTCTGGGCGAAGAGGAACTGCGCGACATGATCGCCAAAGACGACGGCGCAGAAGCTACCTGCCATTTTTGCAATGAGGTCTATCGGGCTAGCAGCAACGAGCTAGAGCAGTTGATTCAAGAGTTGCAAACCGAATCGGTCGGCTAGCCGCCGCTGCCTGACTGCGAAAAAACCTACCTCTCGAACCGGGCTGTGGACTCTTGACGGCCCGGTTTTATTTTTTCGATGCTTTTAATTTTTCCGCTACAGCCTTGTTGCCATCAGGCTGCCGCTGATCTGTGGCTATTCAGTTGCCTGAAAAAATGTTGTGCAGGCTATTTTAGAACTTTGCGATCCTCCTTTAAGATTTGGATGAACTGTAAATATACGTAGGCAAGTTCTAGAAAAACTACTGAGAGTGCATAGAGAGGGCGATCGCCCTCTCTATGCACTCTGCTAAACCCCCAAATCTGTACACTGCTGGATCTGTGCTGTCTTTGAATCCAAGCCCTGATGGGACTCCCGTTCATCAATCTTGACCAATCGACATCATGAATCCGCCAGGCATTTCTACACTCGAGCGGGCGACGGTTGACGCATCCCGCACTGGCGCTCAGTTCCAGCGTATCGCTTTGATTGACTATGCAAAGGGCATTGGCATTTTTTTGGTCGTCTTAGGGCACGTCCTCCGGGGGCTAACTGGTACTGTTTTGCGGGAAAACGCCCTGACTCAAGCCCTCGACCAGTGGATCTATGCCTTCCACATGCCCCTGTTCTTTTTTCTGTCTGGCTACCTCGCCGAGCGTTCTGTCTCAAAACCGCTCGGCACAGCGGTTTCTAGCAAGCTGCGGGCGATCGCCTATCCCTATTTCCTGTGGTCGGTGATTCAGGAAACGCTGCGCCACCTCGCAGGAATCAGCGACCGGCCCTTGAGCAGCCTTTGGCGCATCACGTATCTTCCCATTCTGCAATTCTGGTTTCTCTACGTCTTGTTTGCGGTTTCGCTCGTGTACCTGCTGCTGCGAAAGCTAAAGGTTTCTGTCGCAGTCTGCTTCGCGGGGTTTGCGCTGCTGTTTGCTTCCGAGTTTATCGACCTCAGCCTTGGCCCCTGGCCGGTGCTGTACATGATTCGGCTCAATGCGGTTTACTTTGGCCTGGGGGCGATCGCCAGCCGGGTCGATTGGGTCGGGCAAATCCAGCGGGTGCAGCAGTCTATCCTGCTGCCCAGCGCCTTCTTCGGGTTCAGTCTTATTGCCCTGGCTGCCATCGTCAATCTAACCCGTCTCGAATTGTGGCTATTTCCCCTGGCGGTGCTGGGCATCTTTGCTAGCCTGTCGCTGGCCGCCTATCTAGCTACTGTCCAGCGCTTTTCTGTGCTGCAAACCTGGGGACTGCGCTCCCTAGAGATTTTCGTAGCCCATACGATTTTCACGGCTGCTGCCAGGATTGTTCTGCAAACGGGGTTGCACATTCACCAGCCTGTTATTCATATCCTTGTGGGCACAGCGGTTGGGCTGGGCGCGTCTCTGTGGCTATATCGCCTGTGTATGCAACTTCGCCTGCCGTATCTGTTTAGATTACAATCCGCATCTGCCAGTTAGTGCTAACTTTGTGGGCGGTGTGGGCAGGTCGAGCCAAGTGAGCAAGCCGACAGTCAAACCCGTTGAGTTTCGCTATTCTCTGAAAACGGGTTAGCCTGGATGCACTAGAATGGCGACTGCTAGGGCACTGCACTTATTGCACCGGCCTGTTAAGGGTTGAGATGAAGGTTGGGCTAAAGGTCGAGACGTAGGGTTTAGAACAAGGTCAGACAGAAGGTAGGGCATGACGAGAAACCGACAGGCATCAGGAGACGGGGAGGTAGACAAGGTGCGTCGCCTGCCCAGTCGTTCGCCTGCGTCCCAAAACGCCAGGACTCGTCGGGGCACGGCTCGGAGCGCCCGGCCCACAGATGCCCCGCCGCGAGAGCTAGGTCGGTACGAGTCGCGCAGTCGCTCTGCGTCCGCTCGGCGCGATCGCCCCTTTGGCGAAGGGATACAGTCGTCTGCCCAGCCCCCGCTGCGGGTTGTGTCCTCGACTCCGCGATCGCCCAAGGTGCAGACGCTCCCTGCCGTGCCCACTGACCGCCGCAGGGACAAACCATCGGCGCAGCCCCGCAGTCCCCTAGTGCGATTTTTCACAAGCTGGCAGCTTTGGGTATTGTTGGCGACGACGGGCTGTGTTGGAGCGGGCGTGCTGGCGGCGGCGCTGCTGTTCAAGCTGCCTGCATTGCCCAACTGTCCGTCGATTTTCTGGCCGACGGCTTCGGCATCCCTGCGGATTTACTGTGCCCAGCTTGCGTCTAATAAGCAAACGGTGGACGACCTGCTGGAGGCGATCGCCCTGGTGAATACGCTGCCGCCCAACCACGCCATGCGTCCCGAAGCCGATCGCCACATCGCGCAGTGGTCAGACGATATCTTGAAACTGGCTGAGAAAGCCTTTCACAAGGGCGATCTTCAGGGGGCGATCGCCATCGCCGAGCGCATTCCCGACAACACGCCCGCCTTCGCCCAAGTCGAGCAGCGCATCCAGTCCTGGAAGGAGACTTGGGCAACCGCCGAAGCCCTCTACAAGCAGGCAGAAGAAGCCCTGTTTGACGACGACCCCACCAAGGCCTTTGATCTGGCGGTGAAGCTGCTCGATGTGGACAACGAATATTGGAAAACCACCAAATATCAGGAAATGGTGGATTTGGTCACGGCCTCACGGGAAGACGGCAAAAAATTGGCGCAGATTCGCCGAATGGCGCGGCGTGGCGGTGCGAGTAACCTGCTAGAGGCGATCGCCCTGGTGCAGGAAATCAAGAAAACCAGCCCGGCCTATCCCGCGGCTCAGCGGTTGCTCAACAGCCTGGGCAAAGACGTTCTGAACCTGGCGGATGAATACCTGAATCGGCGCGACCTCCCCGGCGCGATGGATCTGGTTCGCAAGATTCCCGAAGGGGCGCGCGTGCAGGCAGAAATTCAGGACTTCACGGCGCTGGCTCAGGCGCGGGCCCAGGCATGGGACGGCAGCGCCTCGGATATCGAAGCCGCGATCGCCCAGGCGCTCCGCATTCGGCGCGATCGCCCGCTCTATGGCAAGGCCCAGCAGTTGATTAGCTATTGGCGTGTCGAGCTACAGGATCTAGTGCATCTGTCCCGCGCCCAGCAATATGCGGATTTGGGCACAGTGAGCGACTTGCGGGCGGCGATCGCCGAAGTCAACAACATTCCCCAGGGGAATCCCCGCAGCCGCGAAGCCCGCCGCCTAGCCAGCCGCTGGACCACCGACATCGAGCTACGAGAAGACCGCCCCACGCTGACCCAAGCCGAGGAAATTGCCCGCGCAGGCGATGCCGACTCGCTGCAAGCGGCCATCAGCATCGCTCGCCAAATCGGTTCTGGTCGCGCCCTGTCTGCCGAAGCCCGCGATCGCATCCAAACCTGGCAGCAGCAGCTCGTCGCCCTGCAAGCGCCGCCCCCTGTCGAACCGGTTCCTGTGTTTGCGTCGCGCCCGTCTGATCCGGTCGTGTTAGACAACGGACTGCCGTCTACCCTCCGCACGGTGCCCGCACCCTCTGGTTCCAGCAATGCTGCCGAGGGCAACCCGCGAGATTTCGCGTCCGTCGATCGCTCGACGCTCCAACTTGCCCAGAGTGCTGCCAGCGCCGGTACGCCCTCCATGCTGATTTCTGCGATTCAAACCGCAGATCGAATTCCCACCAGCAGTACCCAGCGCCCCGAAGCCGATCGCCTGATTGCCGAATGGAGCGATCAGGTCTTGCAAATTGCCCAGCAAACCGCCGCCGAGAGCCTAGAAGGGGCGATCGCCATTGCCAAAGGCATTCCCCCCCGCACCCCCGCCTACGCGCCAGCCCAGCTTTGGATTGAGCAGTGGCGACAGCAATCGCTCAATGCCAACACGGTTCAGTTCCCGAACCCGTAGTCCGTCGCAGCGAACAGCAAAAGGCGCAACACTTCCCAGCCCCAATCTGCTATAAACTGCTTTCAAATCAAATAGGACTTACACACTTGCGATTAAACTTTCTGGGTTTTGGATGATCTCTCGCGGACGCAGCCCGCGAGAGATCATCCAACTGCGTAAGTCCTATCAAATTTGCCCATCAGAACTTGAGGGGTGTGCAGGTTTGGTTCTTTGATCAGCCTGGCCCAAAGTTCTAAATTCTCGCCTCCTGACCTCCTAACCCTCAACCTCAGACATGCTGACCAGCGAATATATTGAAAAAGCCGAAGCCACTCGCGTGCGAGTCCTCAGTGAGGCCCTGCCCTACATTCAGCAGTTTGCGGGGCGCGTCGTGGTGGTGAAGTATGGCGGCGCAGCCATGAAAGACAGCAACCTCAAGGAAACCGTCATCCGCGACATCGTGTTTCTCTCCTGTGTGGGGTTGCGGCCCGTGGTGGTGCATGGCGGCGGCCCCGAAATCAACACCTGGTTGGACAAACTAGGCATTGAGGCGCAGTTCAAAAACGGGCTGCGCGTCACCGATGCGGCCACGATGGACGTGGTAGAGATGGTGCTGGTGGGCCGGGTGAACAAGGAACTGGTAGCCTTGGTGAACCAGGCGGGCGGCTCGGCGGTTGGGCTGTGTGGCAAAGATGCAAACCTGATCAAAGCGCGACCCCAGGGCGAAGAGGGCATCGGCTTTGTGGGCGAAGTGCAAAGCACCGATACCAAGCTGATCGAGGCGCTGGTACGCGAGGGCTATATTCCCATCGTGTCTAGCGTGGCCGCAGACGACAAAGGGCAGGCCTACAATATCAACGCCGATACGGTGGCGGGGGAACTGGCGGCTGCGCTGGGGGCCGAAAAGCTGATCCTGATGACCGACACACCGGGTATTTTGAAAAACTACCACGACCTTTCGACGCTGATTCCCCGGCTGGATATCCAGGAAGCGCGGCGGCTCATTGAGTCGGGTATTGTCTCTGGCGGCATGATTCCCAAGGTCAACTGCTGCGTGCGATCGCTCGCCCAGGGGGTCAAGGCAGCCCACATCATCGACGGTCGCCTGCCCCACGCCCTGCTGCTGGAGATCTTTACTGACGCGGGCATTGGCTCTATGCTGGTTGCCTCAGACTTTATGGGATAGGTATTGGGGTAGGTTGGGATAGATATAGGATAGGTGCAGCACAGGCATGGCGGCAAATCCAGAGGCGCTGGAGCGGGCCAGGGCGCTCTTTCAAGCTGGCAAGCAAAATTTTGAAAGCGGACGCTATCGCGAATCGGTGGAGTGCCTGGAGAAGTCTGCGGCGCTGGTGGAGCGGGGCGGCAAACTGGGCGGCGAGGTGCAGATTTGGCTGGTGACGGCCTACGAGGCCGCAGGACGGGCCGATGCGGCGATCGCCCTCTGTGAGCAACTGGTGCGCCATCCCGATGTGAAGACCCGCAAGCAAAGTCGCCGCCTGCAAGCCATCCTGACCGCGCCGCGCTTGCGGACTCGCCCCGAATGGCTGACCCAGATTCCCGACTTGGGCGGGCTGGAAACCGCCAGCGCCGAAGACCAGAAGGCCTACGCCGTGCCCACGCGCCCCAAGCCGTCGCGCCCGAAGCCCCGCCCTAAGCCCGATCCAGAGCCGATTGATCTGAGCCAAGTTAACACCAAAGACAACTCGTTTGTGTGGCTGTCCCTGGGGGCGATCGCCCTGATTGTGGCGGGACTCCTCTGGTTCGGCTATGCCTGAGCCAGAAGCCCTCCGCCAATCCCCAGTCTCACAAATCGCGCAATAGCGAGAAAGCGCCAGAAACCTGCTGGAACGCTAACAGACGCTCGAACCAACCCCCGCAATTCGCCAAAATCGCCAATCCAAGATTGCCAATCCAAAATCGCCAATCTAAAATCCAAAATCAACACGACGCACTGGAGCGGATTGACAGCCCCGCCACCGGAAAAACTTCGCTATCATAAAGTTAATAATTCGTAACAAAACCGCCATGAGTCAACTCAGCCTGGAGCAGATCAAGACCCAACTCGACAGTCCCAAGTCGAGCGATCGCATGGTCGCCCTGGCCATGCTGCGCGACGTGCCGCCCGAATCCGCCGTGCCGCTGATTCTCAAAGTGCTAGATGACGAAAGCCTACAGGTGCGCTCAATGGCCGTGTTTGCCCTAGGGATCAAGCAGACCGACGAGTGCTACCCCATCCTGGCGCAGATTTTGGAAAACGACCCCGACTACGGTATCCGCGCCGATGCGGCTGGGGCGCTGGGCTACCTGGGCGACTCCCGCGCCGTCGAGCCATTGCTGCGGGCATTTTACGAAGATACCGACTGGCTGGTGCGCTTTAGCGCCGCCGTATCGCTGGGCAACCTGCAAGACCCCCGTGCCCGCCATGCCTTGCTGCAAGCGCTGGAGAGCGATGAGGTTGTGCTGCATCAGGCGGCGATCGCCGCGCTGGGAGAATTGCAAGACCTGGAAGCGGTCGAGGCGATCCTGCGCTTTGTGGACTCGCCCGATTGGCTGGTTCGTCAGCGCCTCGCCGAAGCCCTAGGCAACCTGCCCACCCCCAAGAGCATTGCTGCGCTGCGATACCTGCTGCGCGACAGCCACCCCCACGTGTCGGACGCGGCGGCGCTGTCGTTGCAAAAGCTGGAAGCGGTGGAGTGAGGAAAAGGGAAGAACGAAGAACGAAGAGAGAAGAACGAAGAACGAAGAGGAAAGAATTTTCGGTTTTCGTTCTTCTTTTTTTATCCTTAGCTCCGCAAGCTCACCTGGAATTTCTCCTGGAGCGCTTCGCGGACTTTCTGATGCACCGGCTCGATGTCTTCGTCCGTTAGCGTGCGATCGCTCGCTCGGTAGACCAGTCGAAACGCCAGACTGCGCTTGCCTTCGGGCACTGACTCGCCGCGATATTCATCAAACAGTTCCACCGAGTCGAGCAGTTTGCCTGCCGTCTTGCGAACCGCCCGCTCAATTTCTGCCACTGAAAACTGCACGGGCGCAAAGAACGCCAAATCTCGGTCGGAGGCTGGATAGGCAGAGTAGGGCTTGAAGGTCGGCGTGATCCTGGCTTCGTCGGACATATCGTCCAGCAGCAAATCTAGGTCTAGCTCGAAGGCATAGACCTCATCCGGCAAGCCCCGGCGCTGGCGTTCTTGGGGGTGAATCTGTCCAAACGTACCCAGCCGCTCGCCCTGCACCCACAGCGAGGCCGTCCGTCCAGGATGCAGCAGCGGGTTCCGCCGATCGGGCTGAAATTCAACCGCTACGCCAAGCTGTCGAAACGCGCTCTCTAACACGCCCTTGGCCTCAAACCAGGTCATCGGCTGTTCGCGACCGCTGCGAACCCAGCGCCCGACCGATGCATCACCGCCCATGATTCCCGCAAGGCGATCGCCCTCATGTAGCCCGTCCTCTTCGCGCCAAAACACGCGCCCGATTTCGTAGGCATTGAGCGCCCCGTTGCCCTGCTCTAGGTTGTACTGGAAGGCATCGATCAGCGCCGTCAGCATTTCAGTCCGCAGCGCAGAATATTCCACAAACAGCGGGTTGCTGAGGGCAATCTGGTTGTCGCCGTCCGGCTTCACCAGCGAGTAGTGAATCACCTCCGTCAGCCCCACCGCTTTGAAGGCATGGTGAATCTGCCGCGTTAGCGCGTAGTCGGGCGACAGGAAGCCCAGTTCGGTCTTGGCAGGCAGCGTATCGCAGAAGTTGTTATAGCCGTAAACCCGCGCCACTTCCTCGATCAGATCGATTTCGCGTTCCAGATCGCGGTGACGATAGGGCGGCACGCTCACCCGCCACACGTCGCCCGCCGCCGAGATCGGGGTGAGTTCGCAGCCCAGCGCCGTCAAAATCCGCTCTACCTCGGCGGGCGGCAAGTCGCCAATTTCGCCCTCGCCCGGACGCGCCTCTTTGTCTAGTTCGATGGGGCCAAGCACTTGGTTTAGCCGCTCCAGCCGCAGTTCAATCGTGCGTGTTGCCATTGCGCCGCCTGGCCGAGCATCGGCCACCGTCTGTACGTCCACCGTGCCGCCCGCCAGTTCCACCAGCAGCGCCAGGGCCCGCCGACAGGCCAGTTCGAGTTCCGCAGAATTTACGCCGCGCTCGTAGCGGGCCGAGGCTTCGGTGCGGAGTCCCTGCGATCGCGCTGATCGACGAATCGCCACCGAGTCAAACACCGCCGCTTCTAGCACCAGATTCGTCGTATCGGCATAAACTTCGCTGTTTTCACCCCCCATCACGCCTGCCAGCGCTACGGGCTGGTCGTTGGCGGTGATCAGCAGCGTTTGGTCGGTCAGCTTTCGCTCCTGGCTGTCTAGCGTGGTCAGCGTCTCGCTGCTGCGGGCAAAGCGCACGCCCAGCGTCAGATCCGAAGAACCCGCAATGGCACGCAGGCGATCGCCATCAAACGCATGGAGCGGCTGCCCCCACTCCAGCAGCACGTAGTTGGTTACGTCCACCACGTTGTTAATCGGACGAGTCCCCGCTGCCTGAAGCCGTCGTTGCAGCCATTCAGGAGAAGGGGCGATCGCCACTCCTTTGATCACCGTGCCGATGTAAATCGGGCAGGCTCCTGGCTCCGAAATCCGCAGCGCCAATTCTTTTCCACCAGACTTTACAGGCAGTTCGGGCACCTCTGGCAGCTTGAGTGTTGCACCCGTCAGCGCCGCCACCTCCCGCGCAATGCCCACCATGCTCAGCGCATCGGCCCGGTTTGCCGTAGAAGTCAGGTCTAAAATCACATCGTCCAAACCCAGCAGCGGACGGGCATCCATGCCCACCTGAAGCGAGTCCTGCGGAAAGATATGAATTCCTTCTGACTCCTTCGCCAGCCCCACCTCTGCCAGCGAACAAATCATCCCTTCCGAGGGCACATCCCGGAGCTTTCGGGGGCGAATCGTCAGGTCAATTATCGGCAGGTGCGTCCCCAGCGTCGCCACGGGCACGTAGATATCTGCCCGCACATTCGCCGCGCCGCAAACAATAGTGGAAGGCTTGTCAGCCCCAATGTCCACCGTACACACGCTCAGCTTGTCGGCGTTGGGATGAGGCCGGCGATCCAGCACGCGACCCACTACCACACCATCTGCCCAGGTGCGGCGATCCTCAATCTCTTCGACTTCAAACCCCGCCATCGTCAGCATATCCGCCAGCGCTTCTGGAGATACGTTGATATCGACTAGCTCTCGCAACCAGTTCAGAGAAATTCGCATCGCCTATCGTGCCTTTCTGCCCAACAAAAATTAACGTGATCAAAATCTAATCCAGCCCGACTCTGGCAGGGCTACGTCCAGACGTTAGCCCAAATGAAGCGGCTGATAAACCGCCAAATCTCGTGCCTCAGACCTCCCAATTCTACCGCTTGGTTGCCTTAGAACGCGCTTCTACCCCCTAGCACATCCATCAACAATCTGTTAAACAATCTATAGAGGCTAAATGCTTTTACCCGCTGCATCTCGCTCCTCCGGCAGTTTTAGCAACATCTCGTCTGGATGCTTCGTCAATATTTTGAGTAAGCACCTAGGCTAATTGCTACACGACCATCCCGTGTGTCTACGGATGTTTACTGGGACTTCAAGCGAATCAGCGTGATCTTTAGCAAGTCTTCAAGGGTTTCCCCGAGAGAACTGCACTCTACCTTCATGCTCTTGGGCCGATAATTGTAGAAGAGGTGCATGCTCTCATTACTGAGATATACGCCCGGCGGTCAACCTAACGAGTGATGCCGAATGAGCTACTGCTTAAATCCTGCCTGTCCAAAACCAGAGAATCTGACTCATACTGAGCTGTGTCAGGCTTGTGGCTCTAAGCTGCTGTTGCGCGATCGCTATCGGGTGGTGCAGTCCCTTGGGCATGGCGGGTTTGGAGCCACGTTTCTGGCCAAGGATGAATCGCTTCCCGGCAGTCCCCATTGCGTGATCAAGCAGCTTCGTCCTGTTGCCTCCTCGCCCCATGTGTTGCAAATGGCACGAGAGCTGTTCCGCCGAGAAGCCAAAACACTGGGTAAAATCGGTAACCACCCCCAAGTGCCTCGACTGCTCGACTACTTCGAGGCAAACCAGGAATTTTACCTAATTCAGGAATATATCAGCGGCTCCACCCTCCAGCAAGAAGTGAAGCAAAATGGCCCCTTCAGCGAAGCGGGGGTCAAGCAGTTTCTCAGCGAAGTGCTGCCGATGTTGCAGTACGTGCATTCCCAGCAGGTGATTCATCGAGACATCAAGCCTGCCAACCTGATTCGTCGCACCCAGGACAAAAAGCTGGTGCTGATCGACTTTGGCGCGGTGAAAGATCAAGTCAACCCTGTGCGGGCCGGCGCAACGGAGCAGACTGCCCTGACAGCCTACGCCATCGGCACTCCCGGCTATGCCCCGCCAGAGCAAATGGCGATGCGCCCGGTCTACGCCAGCGATATCTACGCGCTGGGCGTGACCTGCATTTACCTGCTGACGGGCAAAGCGCCGAAGGATATGGACTATGACCCGACCACCGGCGAAATTCTGTGGCGCGAACAGGTTCACATCAGCGAACACTTTGCGGGCGTGTTGCAAAAGATGCTGGAGGTTTCCGTTCGCCATCGCTATCAGAACGCAGGAGAAGTGCTGCGGGCGCTGGATCTGGAGCCATACCTCGACAGCCTGGCCCAGAGCATGGTGAAGCCTGTTCGGCCTTCTGCCCGCCAGCCTGAGGTTTCGCCCAATCATTACATGCCCTCTGGCGACCTCAGCGGCAACCTCTTCCCCTCTTCGCCTTCTGCCCGCATGGCGGCTGCGATTCGCGCACGGCAGTCCAAGTCCGGCGGAGATTCCGGCGGTTCGCCCTACACGGGTGGCCATCGCCGTACCGCCATCCAAAAGCCGGTTTCCGTCACCACGATCGAGCGAGGTCGGGGCGCATCGGGCGGCAGCAGTGGCAACTCTGGCGGACATCCAGCGCTGATGCCCAAACTGCGGGCGGATGAGTTGCTGAACGACTACGCTAAGGGTAAGCGTGACTTTACTTCTCGCGACCTGAGCCTGTTGAACCTGTCTAAGGTTGCGCTGACGGGGGCAAACTTTCACCAGTCCAAACTGCATAAGGCGAACCTCCAGGGCGCAAACCTGTTTAACACCGATTTCGGTCGAGCCAGTCTGAATCAGGCGATTCTGAAAAACGCAAACTTGGCGCGGGCCTACCTTAGCCATGCGGATTTGCAGGGGGCAGACCTGCGGGGGGCAGACCTGAGCTATGCCTATCTGAGCAACGCCAACCTGCGGGGGGCGAACCTCTGCGGCGCAGACCTGACCGGAGCCAAGATTAGCGACGAGCAACTGGCGCTGGCGCGAACCAACTGGGCGACAGTTCACCCCAGCGGCAAACGAGGGCTATGGTAGATAGGCGGGGCCCATCACGCCCGCTGAGTTTTACCTGAACAATTGCCAGGGTGGTGAATAGCCATGACAGATCGGTTGCGGGAGCGGGGCGAGAAGCTGAAAGAGCGTGATCCAGAAGCCTATGCTCGGCTAGTAGCAGAATCAAAAGCACCCTATCGGGGGCTGCGACAGTTTGTCTATCTGGCGTTTGGCGCGTCCGGGCTAATCGGTGCGTTCATTTTTGCTACGCAGCTTGCGGCCGGGCGGGGCGACAGCGACACACTGCCCAATCTGGCGCTGCAATTGGGACTGGTGGCGCTGATGGTGTGGCTCTTTCGGCTGGAACAGAAGGCTGCCGCTCGTCGGCGGGGATAACGGGTTTTGACGACGCTGCATAGTTTGTGCAGTTTGTGCATAGTTTGCATGGTGTGCTGTTGAGCCGCGCTGCTACCTTGTGGGCAAGTCGAATAGCACCGTGGTCATGTAGCGTTCTGCCCAGTCTTCGCCAAAGGCTTTTTCTAGCACGCGGCGGGTTTTGTCGTTTTGCTGCTGCTGGGCGCAGTAGTGCTGCTGCCCGGCCAGGATTTCAGACTGCTTTTCGGGGGTGGCGGGAGTGGCGATCGCCCGTTCACAGTGAATCTTCAGGTAGGCTTCGACGCGATTGAGAAACTGCTGCTGTTCATCCTCCGACTCTGGGCGGATAAACAGGCAGTAGCTGGAAAAAATCGTGCCCCAGGTGGGGAAACTGCGCGTCTGCGAAAACTGGAGCGGCGGCAGAGATTCCAACTCGCCCACGTAGCTGCTGGGCAGGCTGCGATCGCCCCGCACGGGAGACAGATCGGCGATCGCCATGCTCACCTGGCCGCGCCCGCCTACCAAATCTGCGCCAAACATGGGCAAATCATAGTCCGAATGGGGAAACATAACACAGTGCAGGATATCTAGCCCGGTGCCCAGCTTCGCCAGTTCTAGATGCAGCTTGCGAAACTGCGGCGTTTGGTAGCAGTGATTTTCGATCACCAGACGTTCGCCCTCCAGTCGTCCTTCTACGTAGCCTAGGTCTTCGGGCAGGTGATAGGGCGACAAGTCCAGATGAGTTTGCCATACAGCCTCGATCCGATCTGCTAGGGCGCGAATCAGGGGATGCTGCTGGTGGCGGATCGAGTCGGACTGGGGAGCAGGCGAAGGAACGGAAAAAGACATGATGGTAAATCGTGATGACAGGTGTCGAGAGGCGGCTCTGGCGATAGGCTTGAAATTAAGGCTTCGCTTTACGATGCCACAGAGAAAATTTCACAGTGGCGCTACAATTGGGCGGCATACTGGACGGCATCCCGGGCAGCATACTGGATGGTATGTTGAGCGTCACGTTCAGCCATAGGCAGCGCCCCGAACGAACATTCATCACCTCAACTTTTGTATTTTGTATTATGTCAGGTCAGATACTCGGCGATCGCTACGAAGTGGAACAGCAACTCGGCAAAAAGTCTGGCCGCTGGACGTTGCTGGCCCGCGATCTGATGACCCACGAACCCGTCATCCTCAAGGTCGTGTTTATTGACGAAAACCTTGGTCCTGATGACCTCAAGCTGTTTACCCGCGAGGCCGATGCGCTGCAAGTGCTGGCCCATCCTGCTACGCCGCGCTACCTGGGCTATTTTGAAATCGACCTGCCTCGCGGCGGAAAGGCCCTGGCGCTGATTCAGAGCTATTTGCCGGGAACCTCGCTCGATAAATACCTCAAGGCCGAGCGCACCCTCAGCGAAGCCGAAGCCAAACAGGTTGCGCGGAAGGCACTGGAAATTTTGCAATATCTGCACGCGCAGCAGCCGCCCATTGTGCATCGGGACATCAAGCCCAGCAACGTGCTGCTGTCGGACGATGAAGGGGCGATCGCCACTCAGGTCAGCCTGGTCGATTTTGGCTCCGTCAAGTCTCTTGCTTCTGCGGATGGCACTACCTTTAGCATCGTCGGCACTGAAGGCTACGTTGCGCCAGAACAAATCGGTCGCCGCGCCATGACCGCCTCCGATCTCTACAGCCTGGGCATGACGCTGGTCGTCGGCATGACTGGAATCGAACCCATGAATCTGCCCCACCGGGGTCTTCGCATCAATCTGGATCAGTGCCTCCAGTGCAGCCCCGACTTTGCCACCTGGCTGAAGCAAATGACCGAGCCAGACGTAACCCAGCGATTTCGCACGGCCGATGCGGCGCTGGCGGCTCTGCCCACGGGGTAGAGGGGAGGGGATTTTGGATTTTAGATTGGGGATGGACTCGGACTTAATCCACGTAACCCAGCCACAGCAGACCCATCAGCGCCAGCAGCGACCCAATCGCAAAGACCCCCACGCCGCCTGCAAAGCTCAGAAAACGGCGCGTATTGATAGGTCGCTTGCGATAGAGCCAGAACGCCGCCAGCCATGCTGCCCCGCTGGCAAGAAAAATCGGCAAATGGCTTCCAAACGGGCCACTGCCCACCGGGATGCCCATAAAGCTTAGGAGGTAAGCACCCGGCGACTGCGCCAGCAGGCTAAACAGCGACACCCCCGCCAGCAGGCTCACAATCAGCCGCATCACCGGGCCAAAGGGGAAATAGAGCAGCGCCGCTGTGCTGATCCAGGTGCCGATGCCAGCGGCGATCGCCAGCCCATGCGTCAGCCATTGCCACTGGTCGTCGGAAATGCCAACCCCATGCACCGTTTCCAGCAAAACTCGCCCAAAATAGTTAGCCACCAGCAGCGCCATCCCCATGCCACAGGCAAAGCTGGCAATGCCCTTGGCCCAGCGCCCCGGACTACGCCACGCCCCTAGCGCCACCAGCACCCCGCCCGCCACCGACAGTCCCAGCCCCAGCCCAATCAGCCCCAGGTCTCGCAGAGACATCAGCAGGTTAATGCCCCAATAGTGCCACCGCAGCCCGTTCAACTGTGCCGCGCCCAGCTCTAGGTCACCCTGCAAGGCATAGCGGTATTGCAGCCCACGCACAAAGTCCATCCCTGCTTCGCGGCAGGAAACCGTCCGACCCGCATAGGTTGCGCCACAGTCCCCCAGTTCAGTAGGAAATGCTGGGCTATAGCTCCAGGTCAGGTCGAGCGGCTGTTCGGCCAGAGCAGCGCTGCACTGCCACTGGGCCGCACCCTGGGTGCAGTCAAAAATGCGGTTGGGCAGATGGATCGGCCGGCCGGCGCTGGGCTGAATCTCGATGCTGGCAAAGGGCGTGTAAGCCAGTGTGGGCGATTCGCGGATCAGCAGCGCCACCAGCGCCACCGACAGAACGAGCCAAAGGGCGATCGCCCGCTTCAGCGAAAACCGGGGCATGGGGCATAGCTCCTTGAACAAGACGGTTGGACTCAAGAAGGAATACGGGCAGGTCTATCGATGCACCCGGATGAGCTAGAGTTCCGCTCGATCGCCGATCATAGCCCGCTTCTCATGTTTACCGTATAAGAAGTACGCCTTGTCAGAGAAGTATTAGAAGTATTTAGTCAGTGAAGGATTACCGTTTCGCTGGTCAGAGCCGGAACTTTCCCCATTGCTGAGAGGTCTGGCTTTGAGTTCAAAGCTACAGGAACAGTTCCCACGATTCTCGAATGTGTTCTGGGGTAATGCCCTGTTGCCGGAGCGATCGCAGGCTACGGGCCCCGTCGCGTTTTGCCAGTCGCTTGCCTGCTGCATCGCGCACTAAGGGACAGTGATAGAACGCCGGAATTTCCCAGCCCAGTGTGCGATAGAGCAAAATCTGCTTGGCGGCAGAAAGCAGCAGGTCTTCGCCGCGCACCACTTCGGAAATCGCCATTGTGTGGTCGTCGGTCACGACGGCCAGGTCATAGCTGGGCAACCCGTCTCGCCGCCACACCATGAAGTCGCCAAAGTCCTGCCCTGCAATGAAGCGCTGTGGGCCTAGATGTTCGTCTATAAAGGCGATCGCCTCGCCATCGGGCACGCGAAATCGCCAGTTCACCTCGCCGGGTTCCGTCGCCGCTTCCCACGTTGCAGGACGCAATTCAACAGGAAAGATCACTTCGCGATCGCCCTCATGGGGCGCACGGAGCGCATTGGCCACGTCTTTGCGAGAGTGGGGACTGGGATAAATCGCGCCGAGATGGTTCAACTGCTGCCAGGTTTGGTGGTAGAACGACTGGCGATTGCGCTGCCTGTAGGGCTGAAATGGGCCGCCTACGTCGGGCCCTTCTTGCCAGCAAAAACCAAACCAGACTAAATCTTCCAGCAAATCGTCAGAATATTCGGGTTTGCAGCGATCGCGGTCAAGGTCTTCGATTCGCAAAACCAGCACGCCGCCATGCTGCACAGCCCGCTGCTGCGCCGTCCAAAACGTTTTGGCATGACCTAGGTGCAGGTGCCCGGTGGGTGTCGGCGCGAGTCGCCCGCGATAGGCATGGGTCAATGGCAACACCGCAAATGAATCATCCACTTCCAACAAGGGCAGGACTTATGCACTTGCAATCAGCTTTCTAGGTGCTGGAGGATTTTTCGCGGGCGCAGCCCGCGAAAAATCCTCCAACTGCGTAGGTCCTAAAGGAAAATGGTAAATCCGAAGGCGCAATGTCCGCGGAGAATTCTCATGATGAATTTTCGCGATGAATTTTCGCGATGAATTCTACAGACTCAGCCTCATGTTGCCAGCAGGCGCATCTGCACTCGAACCGTTCCATTCTCCTGAAACCGGAACTGGAACAACCGAGACTCCGCTGTGCCGTTCTTGGGTGGTGTTCCGCCTGGACCTTGTGGAAAGTCCAAGATGCATTCGTACTGGTTCTCTGCACTTGGAACAGGACAGCCCAGCGTGTTTACAAAGGCTTCCAGGTTGTCCGCAGGCATCACAAAATTGACGTGGGCAATATATTCAATGTCTGTCGGAATGGGGCCGAGCAGCCCGCTAAAGTTCACCTCTGGCGTAACGCCGTGGGGTAGGGGAACCCCAATCATGCGTTCCGTCAGGTTACGGGGCGATCGCCACGGAGCCGCGCCCATAGTCCATTCCAACAGCGCTATCGTCCCCAAAGCAAGCGTTCCGCAACCGATGGCAATCTTTTGAAGGCGATTCATTCAGATTTCACCCACGTATGGATTCTGAATAGCCAGAACAGTTTTGTAGAGATGGCAGCAAGAGATGGCAGCAAAAGGATGGGCGATCGCCCTAATTCGATCTTCCTAGATAAACTCGCATGTCTGGATATTGCTCAAAAAAAGCGACCGTTTCCATAATCCTGCCAGCATAGCCGCCGCACTCCATCTGCAATCGCTGCTCTAGCTCGGCATTTTCCTGAGACAGGTGCAAGAAAAAGCCGCTGGGCTGCCCATTTTCGCCCACAGAAAAATGGACAAAGGGACACTCACGGGCAATCACCGCAGGGTCGGATTCGTGCTCGGCAATTTCACAAAAGGGAATTTGGGTGAAGGCAGACTCGTCGCAGGCGATCGATCGCAGGCGTACTCGCAAACATCACCACAGCACAGGTTAGAAATAATTTGCCACACAGCATGAGACTGAGATTCGGAAAATTCTGGGGTAAAGCCGTTGAAGCTTCAGGATGCCCAGATTCAGCATCCCGATCTGACACGTCCAATATGGCACACCCCGCTCGGTCGCTGACAATGCGCGAATCGTCCCCCACCCAGAACTTCATAAAAGATTTAATCAGGCAATGGGGATAACAACGTTTCTAGTTGAGTGCGTAGCGGTTCCAGCTCTGAGATAGCTGTTTTCCAAATGGTTTCTTGGCGGATTTCGTCATAACGATGAATCAGGATATTGCGTAATCCAATAACTCTGCGCCAGCCAATTTCGGGATGGGCTTGTCGAAATTCGTTCGATAGTCTGCGAGCGGCTTCTCCTAAGATTTCAAGCTGTCTTTCTACCGCGCTTTGGACAAGAATATTATCCAAATAAGCCTCATAGGTTAGGCTTGCAGTAAATTCCTGAACTCGGCGAATAGCGCTGACCATATCCCATAGCGACCCAACATCACGGTTATTTGCTTGCATAAATCACCTGATGGGTTCGCAAAATTTCATGCCGTCGATAGGGATTTTTCAGCCCTTCTTTATCGGTTATGTCCACTTTTCTTCTGAATAAGGCTTCAAGTTCATCTTTCATATCCACCCAATCAAATAAGCTCCAACCTGGGCTGGGGGCAAAGGTCACAAGTGCGTCAATATCGCTGTCGGAGCGAAAGTCATCTCGCAACACGGAACCGAAGAGGGCAAATTCGATGATTTTCCAGCGATGGCAAAACTCAGCAATCTGCTCAAGAGATGCCGGGATGCGTTGATTTAGTGGGGGGGCAAGTTGAGAAACCATCATTCAACCTCTAGTTCAATATTTTTAGTTCAATATTTCAAATTCAATCTCTCAAATTCAATATTTCAAACCATAAGGCTTGCATTTCGCTCAGATGCTTGCCTTCTATCACTCGATTATGCGGCATGGCTTTGGAGAGGATCTGGGGGCTAGGGGGACTGGGAGGAGCCAGCGGGCAATTCAAATGCGATCGCCCCTGCTGGTAGGATGAAGGCTAGTAGCAAATCTAAACAAAACCTAAAGCAGTCATGACTCACTTCCCCGATCCGGCCCCTGCCCACGGCGGGACGTTGATTAACCGAATCTGCACTCCAGAGCAGCGGCAAGAGTTTTTGGATAAAGCCGACTTTTTGCCCCGGCTCCGGCTCGATGAGCGGGCCGTGTCAGATTTGGAGCTAATCGCGATCGGCGGCTTTAGCCCCCTGACGGGCTTCATGGAGCAGGCAGACTATCAGCGCGTGGTCGATGAAATGCATCTGGCCAATGGGCTGCCGTGGTCGATCCCAATCACGCTGTCGGTGACGGAAGAAGAAGCCACGCCGCTGAAAGAGGGGATGCTGGTGCGGCTGGATGACTCTCTGGGGCGGTTTGTTGGCGTGCTGCAACTGACGCAAAAGTACACCTACGACAAGGTTCACGAGGCGCTGCATGTCTATCGCACCAATGAAGAAAAGCATCCCGGTGTAAAGGTGGTTTATCGCCAGGGACCGGTGAACCTGGCCGGCCCGGTGTGGCTGCTTCAGCGCGAGGCTCATCCGCGTTTTCCCACCTATCAAATCGACCCGGCCGAGTCGCGGGCGCTGTTTCGAGATAAGGGCTGGAAAACGATCGTCGGCTTCCAGACCCGCAACCCTATCCACCGGGCCCACGAATACATTATTAAATGCGCGATGGAAGTGGTGGACGGGCTGTTTTTGCATCCGCTGGTGGGCGCAACCAAAGAAGACGACATTCCGGCAGACGTGCGGATGAACTGCTACGAGATCATGCTGGAAAACTACTTCCCGAAGGATCGAGTGATCCTGGCGATCAACCCGGCTGCGATGCGCTATGCCGGCCCTAGAGAGGCGATTTTCCATGCGCTGGTGCGAAAAAACTACGGCTGCACGCACTTCATCGTGGGGCGCGATCATGCGGGTGTGGGCGACTATTACGGAACCTACGACGCGCAGTATATTTTCGACGAATTTGACCCGCTGGCGCTGGGCATCACGCCGCTGAAGTTTGAACACGCTTTCTACTGCACCCGCACCAACCAGATGGCGACCACCAAAACCAGCCCCAGCACGCCCGAAGAGCGGATTCACCTATCGGGGACGAAGGTGCGGGAAATGCTGCGAAACGGACAACTGCCACCGCCGGAGTTTTCTCGTCCGCTGGTGGCGGCTGAACTGGCGCGGGCAATGCAGATTCCCCAGCCGTCGTTTGAGATTTAGGGTTGGGTAGGTTTGGGTAGTTGGCGGGGCGAGTTGGCGGGGCGATAGCAGCGATAGGATGAGAGTAGACCCCCAATCTATACGCGAGAGGATCTGAAGGAAATGGCCATTTTTCGTCAATACATTGCGCCGCTGCTGGTGGTGTTGATGTTTGTGCTGGCGCTGGTGGTGGTAAGCGCCCGCATCTTTTTGCCCGAAGACATGGCTGCGCCCGCGCCGATCGAAGCAGGGGAACAGGTTGGGCTGGGTCATTCCGATGACCTGACTGCCCTAGAAACGGCTTCCTCGCTGGATGTGCTGATTCATGGGCTGCCGGATGAAGCGGCGATCGCCCCGGCAAGCTAAGCAGTTGCAACCCGTTCTGATGACCTGTGCTTGACACTGCTGACCTATGCCCCGGATATCTGATTTACCGCAGCACTGGGGTTGATCGGGCGCTGCTGGTTAAGTTTATGCAGCGCACCTACCGCGAACTGTTTCCTGGCGAAGGGTTCGACCATCTCGCGCACACCGTTGAGCAATATTTCTCTGGCGACACGCCGCTGTGGTGGGTGCGGTCTCATGCGGATACGAGCCTGCGAATTCCCGATCCGGTGGCTTGTTTGTGGATGGGCAGCGCGGTTGATCAGGTGCGGGGCGATCGCCACGCTCACATTTTCTTACTCTACGTCTCGCCAGAGTATCGCCGCCGGGGAATTGGCACGGCCCTAATGCGGCAAGCTGAAGACTGGGCCAGGCTGAGGGGCGATCGCCAGATGGGGCTGCATGTGTTCTGCCAAAACCAGCCTGCCCAACGGCTATACGAATCGCTGGGCTTTGTGCCGCAGTCGATCTGGATGGTCAAGCCGCTCGACCGCTAGGCAGCGGGAAGGGTTGAGGTAGAGGGGCAGATTTGGGATTTTAGATTTGGGATTTTGGATTTGGGGCTTCGGTTGCGGGTGGAAGCATCAAGAGCGCTATGCGAGACTGATGTAGGTCAATTAGCGATCCAAAGTCATCCATCCAAAATCCAAAATCGATCCTGTCCAGATTCGTTTAGCGATCCAAAATCTAAAATCCAGAATCTAAAATCCAGAATCGATTCTGTCCAAATTCGTTGAACGCTTGACTCAAAAGGAGAACACCCCATGACCCCCACCGAAATTAACTGCGCCGAAGCGTGTAAAAACGGCTGCGTTCTGGGCGATCGCTGTCCCAATCAGGAATATCGCAACCAGGCATCGCAGTTTATCGAAACCACGTCGCTGGATAAGATGCTGGAAATGGCAGAGGAAGCGCTGCGCCGCAAAGCAATGGAGCCGCCCAAGTGGGTGTTTCCAGAAGATGGAATCGGCCCGGATGTTGAGTAAGATACCTGGCATTGATGGGGACAGCCTGCGGAGGCACTGTGGATAACCGTCCGAGCAATGATTCAGGCGATTTTGACGATGAAGCGTTTGACGATGAAGCGTTTGACGATGAAGCGTTTGACGATGAAGCGGTTGACGACCTGGAGCCAGCGTCCCAAGGCATTGATTCATCCGCCGATTCCGCCGTCGATATAACCGTCGATGCAGCCGCCGATGCAGCCGATCTGGAGCTAGTGGTGGATGCGGGAATCGGGGGGGGCGATCGCCTCGATCGCTATCTCGCAGCCCGGTTGCCCGATCTGTCCCGTGCCCGCCTGCAAAAGCTCATCGAGCAGGGGCAGGTGCGCGTCAACGGGGTTCCCTGCACGTCCAAAAAAGCGGAGGTTCAGGGGGGCGATCGCCTCACGGTGTCTATTCCGCCTTCCGAGCCGATGACGCTCCAAGCCGAAGCCATTCCCCTCAACATCCTGTTTGAAGACGCACACCTGATTATTGTGAATAAGCCCGTGGGTCTGGTGGTGCATCCTGCGCCGGGCCACACCACGGGGACGCTGGTGAATGCGCTACTGGCACACTGTCCCGACCTAGCGGGCATTGGCGGCGTGCAGCGGCCAGGCATCGTGCATCGGCTGGATAAAGACACCAGCGGTGCGCTGGCGATCGCCAAGACCGATCAGGCGCATCAGCGTTTGCAGGCTCAGTTCAAAACCAAAACCGCCCGACGCACCTATCTGGCAGTAGTCTACGGTGCGCCCAAGGCAGATGCGGGCACTGTGGACGCGCCCATTGGTCGCCATCCGGTGGATCGCAAAAAAATGGCGATCGTGCCGGAAGATCGCGGCGGGCGACGCGCCGTGACCCACTGGCAGGTGGTCGAACGCCTGGGCAATTACACGCTGATGCAATTTGACCTGGAAACGGGGCGCACGCACCAGATCCGCGTCCATAGCGCCCACCTGGGGCATCCGGTGGTAGGCGACCCGGTCTACAGCGGCGGCAAATCGGTCGGCGTGAACTTACCGGGGCAGGCGCTCCATGCCTGGAAGCTGCGGCTGTATCACCCGATTTCTGAGAAAGAGATCGAGGCGATCGCCCCTCCGCCGGACTCTTTTTCGACGCTTTTGCGCGTTTTGCGGCAGCGTTTTGTGTGACAAATCTCAAATTAGCGAAGGACTTGTTTACATTGCTTAAAATTATGAGTACACTCAGACCGCCCTCAGAGAGTATTTATACCTTTGTCCAGACAACGGTTTTCAGAATTCTTAAGAGAATCTAAAATGCCAAATTCTGCTTCTATGAGGAATTGGTAGGCGCGAAAATGTAAACAAATGTGCCGGAAATGATTTGCAAAAATACGCCGCAAAGCCTTGCCTGTCAAGCCTTTGCGGGCATATCTGAGCGATTCTATGCAATTTAATAACTTGTAACAAGTAAATGGGTTAACCGCATTGTATAAAGAGATTCGGAAGGGTACAAACCACAGACAGAGTACGACAATTCGCTGGTTTGCCAGGTTCTAAACCTTCTCATCTAACTGTGAAGTTTTTCTCAGATTTATGAGAAGCGCCTTGCGTCCGGGAAGATGAGTCCAGCGGCTAAGCCGTTCTCTCTCATCTGTGGGAGCCTTTCTAAGCTGCATGTGTCGCCGTGTTAACTCAGCACTGCTATCCATCAGCAACAGTGAAGACTGGGCTACCTTTCATCCAGTTTTTAAGACCGAACTCAACCAAAACGATTAGGAGATTGAGTCCATGTTAGATGCTTTCGCTAAAGTCGTTTCCCAGGCTGACACGAAGGGAGAGTTTCTGAGCAGCGCCCAACTCGACGCTCTGAGCAACGTAGTCAAGGATGGTAGCAAGCGTCTGGATGCCGTTAACCGCATGACCAGCAACGCTTCCACCATCGTTGCAAACGCTGCACGCTCTCTGTTTGAAGAGCAGCCCCAGCTGATCCAGCCCGGTGGAAATGCTTACACCAACCGTCGTATGGCTGCTTGCCTGCGAGACATGGAGATCATCCTGCGCTATGTGACCTATGCAACTCTGGCGGGTGACTCCAGCGTTCTGGATGACCGCTGCCTGAACGGCTTGCGCGAAACCTATCAAGCGCTGGGCGTGCCCGGTGGTTCTGTGGCTGCTGGCGTTGCCAAAATGAAGGACGCTGCAATTTCCATCGTCAACGACCCCAACGGCATCACCAAGGGTGACTGCTCTGCGCTGGTGTCTGAAATTGCCAGCTACTTCGATCGCGCTGCTGCTGCGGTTGCGTAATTTGGCTTTGGTGATGGGCTGGTGCTGTCCTGTGCAGCCTCAGGCTCTAGCCTAAGTTCTCGGCTCCGTGCCGACGGTTTTCAAAATACTCAAGGACAACTTTAGGTTTTTTAGGGAGATATCTCGACTATGAAGACCCCGATTACTGAAGCGATCGCCGCAGCAGATACCCAAGGCCGTTTCCTCAGCAACACCGAACTGCAAGCTGTTAACGGTCGCTTCGAGCGTGCCGCTGCCAGCATGGAAGCTGCTCGTGCGCTGACCAACAATGCTCAGCAACTGATCGACGGTGCTGCAAATGCCGTGTATCAGAAGTTTCCCTACACCACCCAGATGCAGGGCGCAAACTTTGCCTCGGATTCTCGCGGCAAGTCCAAGTGCGCTCGTGACATCGGCTACTACCTGCGGATCATCACCTACTCGTTGGTTGCAGGTGGCACCGGTCCTCTGGATGAGTACCTGATCGCTGGTCTGGATGAAATCAACCGCACCTTTGATCTGTCTCCCAGCTGGTATGTGGAAGCGCTGAAGTATATCAAGGCTAACCACGGTCTGTCTGGTCAGGCTGCGAACGAAGCTAACACCTACATCGACTACGCAATCAACGCCCTGAGCTAGTTGATTGTGCTTGCCCGGAAAGGTAAGCAATTGCTGGTTCACGACTGGCAGGGGTTTACCTTTCCGGGCATTGTTATATCTGTGCGCGAGAGTTGGGTGGGCGATGTCTAAGTTGCAGAGTCTGAACAAACTTTTGCACCGAGTTATACCCAATCCGCTCTATTCGCACAAATTTACGATTGAAGATCTGTGTTTATTTCGACGCGCTTGTGGCAATGGCGGAAGCAGTCTGGGAACGCAAGCGATCAGAACCGGTGAAGTTCTGCTAGTTCAGGCTTCTGAGATTTTTGTTCTGGCGTTCGTTCTAGCCTGATGGGTTGATTTTCTGCATTGGGCGCTGAGCTTTGAGCATCCTCTCGTCACAAGGGCTTTTCAAAACCGAGTGCCAGTTTTAGGAGGAGGGATTTGAGATGAGCGGTCTGGTTGCGGCAGATCGATTGGGCATTGCTGCGTTTTCGCCAAGCGATCGCGTAGAACTGCGTCCAAACTGGACAGAAGACGACGTTCAGGCTGTGATTTGGGCAGCCTATCGTCAAGTACTGGGAAATGATCACCTGATGGTGAGCGAACGGTTGATCAGCGCCGAGTCGCTCTTGCGCCAGGGGCAGATCAGCGTCCGCGATTTTGTGCGGGCGATCGCCCAGTCTGAACTGTATAAGGAAAAGTTTTTCTATTCCAATCCCCAGGTTCGATTCATCGAACTGAACTACAAGCATCTGTTGGGCCGCGCACCCTACGATGAGTCCGAGATCGCCTTCCATGTTGACCTGTATAACCAGCAGGGCTACGAGGCAGAGATTAACTCCTACCTCGACTCGACGGAATATCAGGAAAGCTTTGGCGATTCGGTCGTGCCGTCCTATCGCGGGTTCAACTCGCAGCGAGGGCAAAAGACCGTCGGATTTACGCGCATGTTTCGGCTGTACCGGGGCTATGCCAACAGCGATCGCGCTCAGTATGGCAAGAATCGCCCCCGGCTGACGCAGGAAGTGGCTCGCAACCTGCCCATGCCGATCCAGCCGCCTTCCACAGGCCGCGTCAGCGAGTTTGTCGGAGCCGGAGCTGGGTTGGTGGGTGCAGCAGCGGGCGATCGCGACCAGCTCTATCGAGTCCGCTATACCCAGTCCGCTGCCAGCGGCCGGGCCCCCCTGCGGCTCAGCAATCGCGACCTGCTCGTTTCCTACGATCAGCTTTCCACGCGCCTCCAGCAGATCAATCGCGCAGGCGGTCGGGTGCTTAGCATCAGCGCCGTCTAGGGTTCAGGGTAGCCTCAAGAATCGCCCGCTACCCGTTTGAGTTCCGGTTTCTAGTGGTTGGGGTTTGGGGTCAGCTTCAAGCGCCAACCGCTTCCAAGCCATTCGCAAACACGAAGGAGAGATCGACCGTGCCAGTTACCGCAGCAGCATCCCGTTTGGGAACATCTCCGTTTGACGGAGCGCCCCGGGTAGAACTCCGCCCCAATTACACCAAAGAGGATGTCGAGAACGTCATTCGCGCCGTCTATCGGCAGGTGTTGGGCAACGACTACCTGATGAAGTCCGAACGACTCACCAGCGCCGAATCGCTCCTCCGCGACGGCAACATTAGCGTCCGTGAATTTGTTCGCGCCGTTGCCAAGTCTGACCTTTACAAGCAGAAGTTCCTTTACGGCAACTTCCAGACTCGCGTGATCGAACTGAACTATAAGCACCTGCTGGGTCGTGCGCCCTACGATGAGTCGGAAGTCATCTTCCACCTCGACCTGTACGAAACCCAGGGCTTTGATGCGGATATCGACTCCTACATCGACTCGGAAGAGTATCAGTCTAACTTCGGCGAAAGCATCGTGCCCTACTATCGCGGCTTCGAGTACTATGCCGGGGCCCGCACGGTCGCCTTTAACCGCATGTTCCGTCTCTATCGCGGCTATGCCAACAGCGATCGCTCTCAGGCAGAGGGTCGCGTGCCCCACCTGGCCCGCGACCTCGCTCAAAACAAACCGACCTCTATTGTCAGCCCCTCCGGCAGCGGCAGCTTTGCCTTCTTCCGCGCTTCAGACGATGTGGCTCCCAGCAAGTGCCTGGGTGGCTCCGTGGGCGAAAACACCCGCGTCTATCGGGTAGAAGTGGCAGGT
Organism: Thermoleptolyngbya sp. M55_K2018_002; assembly: GCF_015295965.1. Taxonomy (NCBI): domain Bacteria; kingdom Bacillati; phylum Cyanobacteriota; class Cyanophyceae; order Oculatellales; family Oculatellaceae; genus Thermoleptolyngbya; species Thermoleptolyngbya sp. M55_K2018_002. Next base: position 870 of record NZ_DVEA01000230.1, on the reverse strand, counting down.
CTGCGAAATGGCGGCTCTGGCGTTGGCTATCCCAAGCTGCGCCGCAGCAGCACTGCTTACCTGGTGCCCTACGATCAGCTCTCTGCCCGGATGCAGCAAATCCAGCGCCAGGGCGGTCGCATCGTCAGTGTGTCGCTAGCCAGCGCAAGCTAGGTTTCAGGAATCAGGGTTTGGGACTTGGTGCTTGAGCCTTTGACTGGCTTTCAAGCTTGCGGCTTGACCTAAGCCTCCTGAACCCTGATTCCTCCCTTTTATCCTCTAAACAATGGAGAACAGGACAATGTACGGTCAAACTGCTGTGGGAAGTGCCGCAAATTCGCCTTCTGGGGCGCGGATGTTTCGCTATGAAGTCGTGGGTCTGCGTCAGAGCCAAGAGACAGACAAGAACAACTACGCGATTCGCAACAGCGGCAGCGTCTTTTTCACGGTTCCTTACAACCGCATGAACGAAGAGATGCAGCGTATCCTGCGGATGGGCGGCAAGATTGTCAAGATCGAACCGCTGACGAGCGATTCATAAGCACGCGATCGCCCGTTGGACGGAACGCGACACCCCCAGGTTCAGGAATGCTTGACGGAACATCGGAGACGCAGTTTGAGGAATCGACCGCTGTATCGGAAGCCGCTGGCGCAGAGGCGCTGACGGTGGAGCAGGCGATCGCCAATCTTTCCCATCCCGACACCAGCTTGCGCTATTACGCAGCATGGTGGTTGGGGAAATTTCGTGTGTCTGATCCGGCTGCTGTGGATGCGCTGATTGCGGCACTCCGCGACGAGTCAGATCGAACCGAACTGGGCGGCTACCCGCTGCGGCGGAACGCAGCCCGGGCCCTGGGAAAGCTGGGCGATCGCCGTTTGAGCACTCGTTAC
>NZ_DVEA01000122.1:0-5617 GCF_015295965.1 Thermoleptolyngbya sp. M55_K2018_002 | reverse complement strand
CAGAGTGAAAGTTGCACATCGCGGAGGATGGATAAAGAGGGTGAAGTTTCCAGTCGCAATTACACGGGCAGATGCTCAATGCCCCGGTTTGCGCCGATCACGACCATGAGTTCGCCCTTGCGGAGGCGCATTGAGGGAATGGGGTTCACCTCAAATTTGCCATTTTGCGACAGCGCCAGCACGCTGACACCATAGCGCGATCGCAGATCGAGTTCCACAATGCTCTTGCCGTCAAACTCCTCCGGCACCACCAGTTCCACAATGCTGTTGTCGGGGTCGATCTCGAACCGATCCAGCACCCCCGGACGAGTGAGCGATCGCGCCAGGGTACAGCCCATCTCATGCTCCGGGAATACGACGTGATCGGCTCCCACCCGCCGCAGCAGCTTGCCATGTACCTCCGTGGAGGCCTTGGCCACGACGTAGCGCACGCCGCCTTCCTTGACATTCAGCGTGGTGATGATGCTCTCCTGAATATAGTTGCCAATGGCGATGATCACCGTATCAAAGTCGTATACTCCCGCTTCCTTGAGCGCTGACGGCTCCGTAGAATCCAGAGTCAGCGCGTGGGCCAGGATTTCGTCCGATAGCGCCTGATCAACAAGCCGCTCCTCCGAGTCGATGCCCAACACCTCGTAGCCCAGGTTGTGCAGCGTCATGCAGACCGCTCGCCCAAATCGCCCCAGGCCAATCACAGCGTATTGGCGACTGCTCCCTCGCAGGTTGCGGAAAAAACTAAGCGAAGAAAGGTTCACAACGAATCTCCAAAAAGGTGATTTGAATCAAATTTGGCTCAACGCAGATGGGCCAGTGAAACCGCTAGTGAAACCACCAGTGAAACCACCAGTGAAACCGCTGCCGTCTGCCCAAACGGTTAGCGGCTAGCCCACCAGCAAGTTTTCCTGGGGATAGTTGATGGCGCTGGGCTTGGGGTCGCCCAGAATCGCCAACATCAGCATGAGTACGCCTACCCGCCCCACGTACATTGTCACAATCAGCACCAACTTGGAAAACGTGGAAACGGCAGCGGTGATGCCTGTGGAAAGCCCCACAGTGGCAAAGGCAGACACCGATTCAAACAGGACGCGAGTAAAGTCCATGTCTGGGTCGGCAAGGGTAATCAGCACCGTCGTCAGGATGACCGTCATCACGGAGCCAAACACAACGCCGATGGCCTTGATCAGCAGCGTGTTGGGAATCTGGCGGCGATAGCAGAGGACTTCTTCCTTGCCGCGCAACACCGCCCGCGTACATTCAAACAGCACTCGCAGCGTGGTCGTTTTCATGCCGCCGCCCGTGCTGCCAGGGCTAGCACCAATAAACATAAGAGCGATGGTAATAAAAAGACCCGTGGTGGTCATTTTGCCGTAGTCGATGGTGTTGAAGCCAGCGGTGCGCGGCGTGACCGACATAAACCAGGAGGCGAGGAGCTTGGTGGATGCGTCTAGCCGACCAATGGTTTCGGGGTTGCGAAACTCTGCCCCCAAAAATCCGATAAATCCCAGCAGCAGCAGCACCATCGTCGTGCTGGTGGCGACTTTGAAGTTGAGCGAAAAGCAGGTGCGGTTGGGCTTGCCCCGGAGGCGATCGCGCCCCCAAAAGAATGCCTCCATGAGAACCTGATAGCCGATGCCCGCGAGGATAATGATAGTCGTGATGATCAGGTTCATCGGCACAGAACTGGTGTAGCCCATGAGACTGTCGGAAAACAGGCTGAATCCGGCATTGTTAAATGCGCTGATGCTGTGAAAGCTTGCCAGCCAGAGGCTCTGCCCCACGCCGTAATCTGGATTTTGGGAAAACAGCCAGAAGAGGGCGATCGCCCCCGAAATTTCAATTAGCGCCGTCAACGCGATGATTGACTTGACCAGTTGCACCGCGCCAGATAACTCCTCGATATCCAGCGTTTGCTGAAGCGCAGCCTTGTCGCGTAGCCCAAAGCGCCGCCCCAGCACCAGCAGCAAAATCGTCGTTGCAGTCATATAGCCCAGCCCGCCAATCTGGATGAGCAGCAGCAGCACAAACTGCCCAAACCCAGAAAAGTAGGTGCCTGTGTCTACGACCGCCAGCCCAGTTACGCAGACTGCCGAGGTAGCGGTAAACAGGGCAGTCACCAGATCGCCCCATTGCCCGCTTTGTAGAGAAATGGGCAGGAGCAGGAACAGCGTGCCAACGAGAATGAGCGCCAGAAACCCCAGACAAATCGTGCGTGGAACGGTCATCATGATGAGTTGGAATACGGGGGATACGGCGATCCCGGCGAAGAGGGGGAGGTAAAAAAGGCTGAGTGGCTCGCAGAACTGTTGGCAGAATAGGCAATCCTTTTATACAGTAATACCGCCCGCGATCGCGTCAAGCTATGCCAAAAACTCTACAGCAGCAAATTCAGACTTTTTATGATGCCTCGTCGGGGCTATGGGAACAGGTGTGGGGCGAGCATATGCACCACGGGTATTATGGGCCCGCAGGCACCGAGCGCAAGGAGCGGCGGCAGGCCCAAATCGACCTGATCGAAGAACTGCTGCACTGGGGCGGCGTGTCTCGGGCAACGGCGATTCTCGATGTGGGCTGCGGCATTGGCGGCAGTTCGCTGTATCTGGCAGAAAAATTTGGGGCAACGGCAACGGGCATTACCCTCAGTCCTGTGCAGGCGCGACGGGCGACTGAACGGGCAGCGGCGGACGGACTGGGCGATCGCACTCAGTTTCAGGTGGCCGATGCGCTGAAGATGCCCTTTGCCGACGGCGGGTTTGACCTGGTGTGGTCGATGGAAAGCGGCGAACATATGCCCGACAAGCTTCAGTTTTTGAAAGAGTGCCATCGCGTGCTGAAACCCGGCGGCACGTTTCTAATAGCGACCTGGTGCCACCGGCCGATTAACGAATCGCCGCTGACCCAGGAGGAGCAGGCCCATCTGGAGAAGATTTATCGCGTCTATCGGCTGCCCTATGTCATTTCGCTGGCGGAATATGAGGCGATCGCCCATAATCTAGACTACCAAAACCTCCGCACCGCCGACTGGTCGCCCGCCGTCGCGCCCTTCTGGGACGAGGTGGTGCGCTCTGCCATCTCCCCCGCTGCCGTCGTGGGGCTATTGCGGGCCGGCTGGGGCACGATGCAGGCGGCGCTGTCGATGGGGCTGATGCAATCAGGCTATCGGCGCGGGCTGGTGCGATTTGGCGTGCTGGCAGGCGTGAAGGAATAGCCAAACGTTGCACGTCCCGTCTATCCAAAATCCCCAATCCAAAATGGATCGGAACACGTTAGTTGCGCCAACGCTCCCCTACGCCAGCCCCCACTGCCAAAGCAAAAAGGCATACTCAAACGCGGCTTCTTTGATGCGCTCGTAGCGGCCGGATGCGCCGCTGTGGCCTGCGCCCATGTTGGTTTTTAGCAGCAGCACGTTGGAGTCGGTCTTGAGGTCGCGGAGCTTGGCTGTCCACTTGGCGGGTTCCCAATAGGAGACACGGGGGTCGTTGAGGCCGGCGGTGACCAGCATCGCGGGATAGTCCTGGGCGGTTACGTTGTCGTAGGGCGAGTAGGACTTCATGTAGTGATAAAAGGCGGGGTCGTTGGGGTTGCCCCATTCTTCCCATTCCATCACCGACAGGGGCAGCGACGGGTCGAGAATCGTCGTCACCACGTCCACAAAGGGCACATCGGCGATCGCCACTCGGAACAGATCCGGCCGCAGGTTCACCACCGCGCCCACCAGCAGCCCCCCCGCGCTGCCGCCCGTAATCGCTAGGTGCTGCGGCGAAGTCCAGCCCCGGTCGATCAAATGCTCGGCGCAGGCAATAAAGTCGGTGAAGGTGTTTTTCTTATTCAAGAACTTGCCGTCTTCGTACCACTTGCGCCCCAGTTCAGACCCGCCCCGGATGTGGGCGATCGCCATCACTACGCCCCGGTCAAGCAGGGACAGCCGGGTAGAAGAAAACGAGTCGGGGTAGCTATAGCCGTAGGAACCGTAGCCCGTCAGCAGCAGCGGGTGTGGCTCCGTCGGCTGGAGGTCTTTGCGATAGACCAGCGACAGCGGAATCGGCGTGCCATCGGGGGCGATCGCCTCTAGCCGCTGGCTGACGTACTGGGTCTTGTCATAGCCACCCAGCACGGGAGTTTCTTTTTTCAACTCGCGATCGCGCGTCTCCAGGTCATAGTCAAACACCGACCAGGGTGTGACCAGCGAGGTGTAGTTAAACCGCAGCGTATTGGTGTCGTACTCCGGATTTGCGCCCTCGCCAATTTCGTAGGTCGGCTCTGGAAAGGTGATGTAATGCTCGTCGCCGCTGGGCATGTGGCGCACGCGCACCGTCTCTAGCCCGCCCTGCCGCTCGTAAATCACCAGATGTCGTGCAAAGGCACTGACCCCGGTGATCATGACCGTTTCGCGGTGGGGAATCACGGTTTCCCAGTTCGCTCGACTGGGACGACTGACGGGGGCCCGCAGGAGTTGGAAGTTGATCGCGTCCTGATTGGTGATGATGTAGAAGTGTTCGCCGTGGTGTTCCACGTAGTATTCCACACCGGGCGATCGCGCTTGAATTAGCTTGAACTCGCCCGTTGGATCATTGGCATCCAAAAAGTGAACTTCAGAAGTCACTTTGCTATTCAAACTGAGCAGCAAATAGGCTTCACTCGCCGTCTTGCCAATGCCTAAATAGTAGGCATCATCGGGTTCATGAAACACCAGCACATCCTGGTCTATGGGTGTGCCCAGCCGATGGCGAAATAGCTTGTGCGGGCGATGTGCTGCGTCTACCTGGGTGTAGAACACGGTGCGGCTGTCGTTGCCCCAGACAAACGAATAGTAGGTATCGGGAATCGACTCGGCATACAGTTCACGGGTTGCCAAATCCAGAAAATATAGCGTGAACAATTCCGCGCCGTTCGTGTCGATGGAATAGGCCAGCAGCCGATGGTCGGGGCTAACCTGCAACACGCCCAGGTCGAAATATTCGTGCCCCGCTGCCAGCAAATTCTCATCCAGCAGCACCTCTTCCGGCGCATCCAGGCTGCCCTTTTTGCGACAAAAAATAGAGTATGCCTTCCCTTCCTCGGTGCGGCTGTAATAGTAGTAATCACCCTTGCGATAGGGCACGGATAGGTCCGTTTCCTGAATTCGCCCCAGAATCTCGTCATACAGCTTGGTCTGCAAGTCGGTGGTGGGCTGCATGACGGCTTCGGTGTAGGCGTTCTCCGCCTCCAGGTATGCCATCACGGCCGGATCATCCCGATCGCGCATCCAGTAATAGTCATCGACCCGCTCATCGCCATGTGCTGTCAGCACTTGGGGGCGTTTTTCAGCACTTGGGGGCTGGAGGGTCGTAAGGGCTTCACGGGAAGAAAATCGGCTCATAGGGGTATAACGGTCGTCCCTGATTCAAGGATGGGGCAGTGAAATCCTTTGGAATTCTCTTTGCTCAGTTTAGACTTTTCTAAGGGTTTGCCCAAGATTTTTGGGACAGCGCAGGGCGATTTCTTGAAGGATTTAGCATTTAAGCCTCCCTGCTTTATCAAGGCTTCTAAAATGCCAGGAATAGAGTTAGAAAGCTCCGGAATCTGTGGCTTGTTCCTTGATTTTTTGTGCAATCAGTGATTTTAGGATTTACGCAGTTGG
>NZ_DVEA01000222.1:0-5660 GCF_015295965.1 Thermoleptolyngbya sp. M55_K2018_002 | reverse complement strand
AAGAATGGCGGTGGGAGAAACGCCTGCCTTGAGCGGGGTCAGCGCACCGGCCAGGGACACGCCGCCGATGCCGATCAAGGTTCCCGCTACGCCGCCTAGCACGGCCAGGATGGTTGCCTCGATCATAAACTGCACCAGAATGTCTTGCTGGGATGCGCCGATCGCCTTCCTGAGGCCGATTTCCTGGGTGCGCTCGCGGACAGAGACGAGCATGATGTTCATGATGCCGATGCCGCCGACGAGGAGCGAAATTCCGGCGATCGCCGCCAGCATGATGGTCAGCGCCCCGGTTACATTGCCCACAATCTCCAGCGCGTCTTTTTGGCTGCGAACCGTAAAGTCATCTTCAGATACGATTCTGTGGCGCAATCGAAGCAGATTCGTCACTTGAAACTGGGCCGCACCAATGGACTGCTCATCCCGCGACATGATGGAAATAAAGGTGACTTCTGTGCCATAGGGCGACGAGTTGCCCGTAATCTGCGACGACATGGTGGTGATGGGGATATAGGCCACGTCATCCTGGTTATTACCCAAGAATGCGCCCTTCGCCTCCATCACGCCCACGACCTGAAAGGTGAGATTTTTAATGCGAATCGTTTGCCCCAGCGGGTCAGCGTCGCCAAACAGGCTGCGAGCCAGGTCAGCCCCCAGCGCCACCGAGCGGTTTCCCCGCTGCACGTCCATATCCGTGAGGAAGCGACCCCGTGCCACTGGGAAGCTCCGCACCGTGCTGAATTCAGGAGTCGTGCCCACGATCAGGGCGCTGGTGCTGCGGTTGCCTTGGGTGACGGTCTGCTGGGTTTGTAGCTGGGGCGCAACGCCGACGACCGTGGGAACCTGGGAGGCGATCGCCTCGGCATCTTCTAGCGTCAGGGTGCGCGGCGTTTCTAGCGTGCGCTGACGAGACGAGTCGCTGCCAGGAATCACAAACAGCACGTTTGGCCCCAGCGACTCAAACTGTTCCGCTGCATAGCGCTGTGCCCCCTGGCCCACGCCCACCATCGTAATCACCGAGGCATTCCCGATAATGATGCCCAGCATGGTCAGCGCACTGCGGAGCTTATTGGCTTTGAGGGTTTTCACCGCCATTGCGGTGCTTTCGAGTAAGTCCATAAGGCCTCCCTATTGCGGTTGCATCCATTCGCGGGCATATTGCGGGGGCAGATCGATGAAGACGCGATCGCCCGGTTCGATGCCGTCTAGAATCTGGGTCTGGTTGCCGACGGCAGTGCCCAGCGTGACGGGGCGAAATTCGGGTCGATTTCGCTCACCGGGAACCAGCACCCCGTTCTGGCCATCCTTGGTGACGATTGCCACCGTCGGAACCACGACCGCGCTATCGAGGCGATCGCCCAAAAAGTCCAGATCCACGTTCATGCCCGACAGCAACCTGTCTTGCCCCGTCAGCAGGCGAATCCGCACCTGAAAGGAGGTGACGTTTTGCCGCACCACCGCCTCCGGAGCCACCAGCCGCACTTCGCCCGTGAACACCTGATTGGGCAGGGCATCGGCACGAATTTCTACCGTTTGGCCGGGGCGAATCTGCCCGATGTCTACCTCTGGCACATCTGCCAGGATTTCTAGCCCGCTGGCGATCGCCACAATCGCGGTCGAAGTAGCGGAAGTTGCGTCCGAAGCCGAAGTCGTCGGCGTGACGAACGCCCCCTCTGTCGCATATTTCTGAGTCACAATGCCGTCAAAGGGGGCCCGCAGCACCGTATCCTCCTGCTGCACTTCTACGCTACGGAGATTGCCTAAGGCGCTGGCCAACTGGGCTTCTGCCTGGGCAATGTCTTCGGCGCGGCTGCCATTGCGAGACAGATTGAGACTTTGCTCCGCAGCCCGCAGGCTGGCCTGGGTTTGCTCCAGGTTGGCACGGGCGCTGTTGGCTTCACGCACCACTTCATCCAGCGCATCGCGGGAAATTGCGCCCTGGCTGGCCAGCGATCGGTTCCGCTCTAGCCGCTGATTCGCCAACTGCACGCGGGTTTCGGCATCGCGCACCTGGGCCCGGGCCCGCTCCACTTCCGCCTGGCGCTGGGCAATTTCTTCGGGACGATTGCCCGATCGCACTTCTGCCAGTCGGGCCTGCGCTTCGGCAACCTGGGCCCGCGCCTGCATCATTCGCGCCGCCACGTCTTCGCTTTCCATGCGGGCAATAATCTGCCCTTCCCGGACGCGATCGCCCTGTTCCACCAGCAGTTCTCGCAAAATACCCGTCGCCTTGGGGCTGATATTCACCGTTTGCACAGGCTGCACCCTGCCGTTGGCGGTAATTCGCACCGTCAGGGCTTGCGATTCCACGGGCACCGTCAGCGTCGCCACATCAGGAATCGTCGCACTCTGTCGCGCCACCAGTGCCGCCGTCGTACCCGTGCCAATCAAACCCGCCGCCACCAATCCCCACAGCCAGGGATTGCTGGGCTGAACTTTGCCGATCATAGGGAGTCGCATGGTCATTTTAGGGATTGGGGGTGTTGGAATTGGGAGGATTGGGAGGATTGAGAGATTCGCAGAGGGGATAAGAAACAGAATTAAAAGGGGGCTAGCAGTCCTCTCGTTTTGGTCATCTGCTTGGTCATCTGGACATCTTCATCACTCCACCGCCATCTCTCGGCGATGCTCAATCCAGCGCTGATGCACACGGGGCAGTTCTTGCTCCCAAAAGGCATGGTAGTCGTGCATTTCGCGGAGGCGCTGCTGGGATTCGGGCGACTGGGTTTTGAGCAGGTCGAGGCCGCGTTCGGAGAGCTTGCGGAAGGCGGCGATGCGGGCAAGCTGCTGTTCATGAAGCTGTGACCAGGCGTGGGGCTTGATCTGAAAGAAATCGCGGCGATCGCCCGGCAGCGGCAGTCGCTCGATCAGCCCAAGCTGGATCAGCAGGCGCGTCATCGAGCTAATAGACCCCTTGCTGGCTTGCAGCACCTCCGCCAGTTCGCCACTGGACTGGTGCGGCGGTTGAGAAATCAGCAGCCAGCCAAAGATGCGCCCAGCCATGCGGGGCAGCCCAATCAGTTCAAACATCAGCCCCACTTCCTCGACAAAATGCGTATGCTCGAACGGCTGCTCTCGGTTCAACGGCTTCCACCTCACGTTAGATCTTAACGATACTTAACACGAATTGCCCTCGGTTTGGAATGTTCAGTAATCACTGAACTTTTTGAACAAGACAAAGCAAAATATTCCTTCCTTTAGATTCACTTTAACCTGAAGACATTCCTGACGGCTCCTCCGGATATCCTCACCTGACCGGAGGAATTTGCGGGCGGCAATGGGATCACGGCTCGTCTGTTCTGCGCCAGATCAGGATCGAGCCGTCGGCGCTGCCGCTGGCCAGGATGCGCTGCGGTTCCAGAAAATCAACAGCGGTGACGGCGGCTTCGTGCCCGTCCAGCACGGCGAGGAGTTGCTTGGTTTCTACATTCCACAGGCGAACCGTGCGATCGCCACCACTGGCCACCGCGTTTCGGCTGTGACCCGACGAGATGCTCGTAACGGCGGCCTCGTGGCCAGCAAGCGTTGCCACAAGGCGATCGCCCACCCTGTCCCAGATTCGCAGGGTGCGATCCTGACAGCCCAACATTAACCGCGAATCATCTGCCGTGAAGGTCATCGCTGAAATGCCGCCACCGGGCCAATCCAGCGTCCGCATCGGGCGATTCAAGCTCAGGTTCCAAAGCACCAGAGAACCGTTGCCGCTGGCGATCGCCAGGGTGCGTCCGTCGGGGCTAATTTCGAGGGCAGAAACGGATGTTTTTTGCCAGCTCAAGCCTTTCACCAACTTGCCCGATCGCAAATCCCAAAAGGTAATGCTGCCGTCTTTGCTAGCGACGATTAGAATCGGCTGATGCGGATGGAAGGTGATGTCGGCGATCGCCTCTGCATTGGGTCTGAGCGTTTTGAGCAAAGCGCCCGTCCGCAAATGCCAGAGTTTGACTTCAGGCATGGCATTAGCGCTGGCTAGAATTTCGCCATTTGCGCTAAGAGCCAGCGAGGCGATCGCTGCTGATTGGGTTTCTAATGTAACCAATAAGGTGCCTTTTAGCGGATTCCAAAGCTGAATTGATCCGTCTTTGCTAGCGCTGATCAGGCTCTTTCCATTTGGGGAAAATAGCAGCCCTGTGACTTCATCATGATGTGGCTCTAGGGGATGAACCCACTGCCAAATTTGACGTTTGGAGTTTTCTGGAGTCAGAATTTCGGAAACAACTTCAGGTTCAGATTGAGTCGTTCGATCCGACCGGGAGGTACGGTTTTGGGACGTAAGTCCTAGTGCTTTTGCTTTTCTCAGGTCTGATTCTGCCCCTAGCTCTAACCCCATCAAAGAATAGACAAAGCCCCGATGTCGATAGGCTTCTGCATAGTTGGGATTGAGCTTGATGGCGCTGCTGAAATGGGCGATCGCCTCTTCATATTTTCCGTCCTTGGTCAACTCAGCACCCGTCCGGTAAAGCGCTTCTGCGGCCGATGCCCCTGAAGTGTAGATTTTGGTCTGTGCCGACGAGGATTTGGATGACGAATGATTTGCGGTTGGGCCTGAGTTTTCTCGCTCTTGAGACTGTTCTCCTGACTCAGTTTGAGGAGAGGGATTTTCGATGAGAAACGCCTTGATTTTTTGATAGGCTTCATTGATTTTTTTGAGTTCCTCTTCGGCCTGTTTCTTCTGTTGAGGATCACGAAACTGATCGGGGTGCCAGCGCTTTGCCAGGGCCCGATAGGCAGCCTTTACGTCGGCTTCGGATGCGCCAACTTTGAGATCAAGACGCTCGTAATAGGACTGAATTTCTGCCATATTTCGATACTTCAGTTGGCACACGGATGACCTGCGGGTTGACCTGCCAGGGGTTGCCGATCGGGTGGCATGGTCTAGTATTCACAGGAATCGGGAGTGGGCAATCAAGAGCGGGCTATCAGGAGCGGGCAATTAGAACGGAGCAATCAGGAGCGGGCAATCAGGAGCGGGTAATCTGAACAAGCGCAATAGCTTAAATTCAGATAGGGCAGGTGTCAGATAGGGCAAGTGGGACAGCAGACGCAAATTGTGGGCTATGAGAAAATCTGTCCTGCTGTTGCAGGAATTTGAGAGCGGCCTTGCTAGAGTCATCAAAAGTCGCTCCTTACTGAACGTCGCCACCCATGAATGCCGTTGACCTTGCCTTTACCCCCGCCCTAGAACAGGCCCGTCTGATTCGGAGCCGCGAGGTGTCGCCTCTGGAATTGGTAGAGCTATACCTAGAGCGGATCGAGCGGCTCAATCCTTTGCTGGGCAGCTATTTCACCGTGATGGCCGAGGCGGCGATCGCCACGGCAAAAGACCAGACCGAGCGGCTCCTCCAGGCAGACCCCAGCGAACTGCCGCCGTTTTTGGGTGTCCCTATCTCTATTAAAGACCTGACCCCGGTGGCGGGTGAGTGCTGTAGCTATGGGTTGAGCGTGGCAAAGAATCGAGTCGCTGCCGAAGATGCGGGCGTGGTGACGCGGCTGCGGCAGGCGGGCTTCGTGCTGCTGGGCAAAACGGCCACCTCAGAGATTGGCTCCACGCCTTTCACAGAGCCACGCGGCTTTCCACCCGCCCGCAATCCCTGGAATCCGGACTATACACCGGGCGGCTCTAGCGGCGGCGCGGCGGCCTCGGTGGCGGCGGGTTTGGCGGCGAT
>NZ_DVEA01000436.1:0-32253 GCF_015295965.1 Thermoleptolyngbya sp. M55_K2018_002 | reverse complement strand
ATCGCCAAGTCGCCCGTCAACATCTGATCGCGCCAGCCATCGGTGGTAAAGTTGGCGATCGCAGGCTTGAGCTTTTGCAACTGCCGGAACGCCGCCTCCAGTTCCTTCGGATCTTCGGAATTGTAGGAATAGCCTAGCGACTTCAGCGTTGCGCCCATCACCTCGCGCACGTCGTTAAACAGCGTCACCCGTCGCGCCAGCTTGCTCTGGTTGTCCCAGAGATAGTCCCAGTCTTGCGGCGAGGGGTTTAGCTGGGTGCGGTTGTAAACCAGGCCGGTCGTGCCCCACACAGCGGGAATGCTGAACTGGTTGCCGGGGTCGTAGGGCGGGTCTTGGAACTGGGGCAGCAGGTTTTCGGCTCCGGTGATTTTGGTTTTGTCCAGTTTTGCCAGCAGGTTCAGTTCCCTCATCTGCTCCACCATATAGTCGGAGGGGTAGATGATGCTGTACTCGTTGCCGCCGCCGGCCTGCACCTTCGCCAGCATGGTTTCGTTGGAGTCGAACACATCGGCGATCGCCCGCACGCCTGTCTGCTCCTGAAACTGGCTCAGCAGCTCGTCGTCAATATAGTTTGACCAGGTATAAATCCGCAGCGTATCACTGCCGCCCGCGCCGCCCTGCACGTTGCTATAGCCGCCCCGACAGCTTGCCAGCGCCACGGCCGACAGGGCCGCGCCTGCCCCCTGAAGAAACTGCCGACGGGTTTTTCGGCTAAACGGAGCGGTTGGCCGATTGGACTGAGTCATAGGTCTGGGATTGGGGTCTGGGATGGAGGTGAGAACTTTCCCAATTATCCCCAGTTCTGACGCAAAAGCGACATTGTGTAGCCAGCGCTACATCTTGACCTGACAATCTGAATCGACCGGGCAACCTAAAGCAATACGGAGAGGGGGGGATTCGAACCCCCGTTGGGTGTGACCCCAAACTTGATTTCGAGTCAAGCGCATTCAACCACTCTGCCACCTCTCCAAAGGGGCATTGTCGTATTTTACAGGACGAACGGCGCTAATCGACGGGGGCGATCGCCCGAAACCCTGTTTTTGGAGTCCACTGAATTGCGCCCTGCTGAGCGACCACATGCAGCGGAACGGTTTGGGTGCGGAACCAGGCTTCTGCGGCTTCGCTGGGCGGGCGAGTGGCGATCGCCTGCTGGGGGCGAATCGTGCTGAGCGCCTGGACATCCAGCTTTATTCCGTCCCACCACAGCACGCTGGTCAGGGTCGCCAGTCGTGGCAGCACCGGTTCCGAAGGCACGGCTTTCGACCCGCGCAGCAGCAGCCAGATTTGGTCACCAATCTGAAATCGCAGCGCCAAGGGGTCTTGATCCACCTTCCGCACCGCCACATCGCCAAGCTGCACCGCCTGATCCAGCGGCAATGTGTAAATCTGGCCGCCCCGCGCCTGGAGTTGCTGAATGAGTTGCTGTTTGTCGGGGGGCTTTGGGGTTTCAGAGGGTTCACATGCTCCAGAAGAAAAGTAGAAAGACTGAATCGGTAGATGTTGTGCAAGCTGCATCCAGCCTTCTGTGTGGCATTCGGTGAGGTCGGGGGCGATCGCCCAAGTCACCCGGTTCACCCCCTGCTGTCGCAAAAAGGGCAGCACGGTGAACTGCACGTCCTGGGGGCTGAGGCTGCCAATTAGCCCCACGCGGCTGCGGTGCTGCACGATCAGCATCGGCTCGTCGGCCGTGTCTAGCACGGTCACCGCCAGCCGCGACATCACCGCCGCCCCCGCCGGAATGGCCACCAGCCCAAGACACACGATCGCCGCCACCCACCAGCGCCGATGTAGCGCCGCCACGCCCCACACCAGCAGGTAGATGGCATACAGCGCGACCACCTGACTGGGCGCGATCGCCCCTGCTGCATAGGCACTGCCCGGAAGCTGATTGGCAAACTCCACCAGCGCGATCAAAAGCTGGGTTGGCCACAGGAGCAACTGGGCGATCGCGCTGCCCCCCGCAGGCACGACCAGCGCCGCCAGCGCACTGAGGCCGCTGCCCAGGCTGATGCCCGTAATCACTGGCGCAGTCAGGATATTGAGCAGCAGGCTGTAGGGCGACACCACGCCGAAGACGTGCAGTTGTAGCGGAATCGTCCACACAAAGGCGGCGAGAGGCACGGCCACCAGTGGGGCGATCGCACTGGGCAGCCAGTCCAGCCATTTCGTCAGCACTGGAGCCGTCACCAACAGTCCCAGCGTCGCCAGCACGCTAAGCTGAAAGCCCAAATCCCAAATCCAAATCGGATTGACCAGCAGCAGCAGCGTCGCCGCCAATAGCAGCGAGTTGAGCGGGTTGACCTTGCGCCCCAGCGTGATCGCCACCAGCACCGCCAGACCCATCACGCCCGCCCGCGCCACCGACGGTTCTAGCCCGGTTAGACCGATGTAGCCCAGCAGTAGGGCTGTGGACAGGAAAAAGCTGACCTGAGAGGGGAGCGATCGCGTCAGGCCGAGCATGATGCCAATCAGCAGCGACACCTGAAAGCCCGAAGCTGCCAGCGCGTGGGCCAGCCCTGCATGAGCAAAGCTATCGCGCAACTCGAAGGGCACATCTACCCCGCCTTTGCCCAGCAGCATAGCGCTGACGAGTGCGCCCGGTCGTGGGTCAGGCGTTCCGCTCTTGCTTTTGACAGATAAGCCCGCCGCCTGCGATCGCACGATGCGCTGCCGCACCTGCCAGAGCGTTTTCTGGAACCGGGAGGAGAGCGATCGCCCCCAGGTCCACTGTTCCCGAAAGCGCCCTTCTGTTGCCGGAAAATCTACCGTTTTGCCCGCCAGCCCCGCAAAAATGCCGCGCTGCGCCAAGTATTGCCGGAAATCAAAGCCGCCGGGGTTGCTAGCAGGCTTGGGACGATACAGCGACCCCGACACCGTGAGCATTTGCCCCGGATGCAGGCCGGCCTTCAGCTTTAGCGGCAGCGTCACATAGAGCCGCCCAGACACCGCCGCAGCGCGAATGGGCTGGTCGGCTTCGTCCATCTGCTGCACCTGAAACGGCACTAGCTCTAGCTGGAGCTTGCCGCTGCGGGTTTGCTTTGGCGGCGTGTCGATGAAGCCATGCACCGTCACGGCTAAGTTAGTCTGCTCGGCTGCTGCGTCGGGGTTGCTCAGCAGAGCGCTAATGTCAGTTTCCGCAGGTCTGGGCAGGCGCACCTGAAAGTAAAGCGCTGCCAATAACCCGACCCATCCCGCTACCATCCAGACCTTGGCGGAGGGCCCCGTCCGCCAGAGGCGAGGCGCGATCGCCCCGGCCAGCAATCCCAGTACAGGCAGGGCGATCGCCCCCGCTGAGATGCCCCATACCTGCACCGAAACCCCGGTCAAAAGCAGGCCCAGCCCGTAGGCCAGGCACAGCATTGCGCCGCCCGCTGCATCCATAAATTTTTGCTGTTTGATACACCCTGATAAACAGCAGTATTCCCACCCAGTTTGCGCGATTACCAGATGCGCGATTACCAGATGCGTGATTACCAGATGCGTGATTACCAGACGCGAGGAAGATAGCCCGACCGCTTTACCAATGCCGGACGCAGCAGATGCCAGACCTGGATAAACCAGCGGCGGGCTTCCAGGGTGGACTGGCCGCGATAGCGGTAGAGGAGTCCGGATTGCAGCCGGGTGGCGGCGCGTTGGAGAGTGGGATTCGCAGGAGCCGGAGCGGGGTTGAGTTGGCGGGTTTGGGCAAGGAGGTCTGTAGGGAGTTGGGCAACGGGTTGACCCAGAATGGCGAAACTGGCAGCGACGGGGCAATCGTTTAGCCCGTGAGGACTGGTGAGCGACCCAGAGCCGCCGAGGATTAGCTGGGGATCGACCCAGAGCAGCCTGCCGTCTTGCCAGACTTCCGTGTGCGATCGCCAATGCCCGCTAGAAAACCGTTCGCCCCGCGCCGTGCGGCCCAGCCGGGTGATTTCCCAACCCAGCCACAGCGCATCGCCTTCCAAATCCACCCGCAGCCGCTGCCGATAGTCTGCCCCGTCGAACACAATCGTTTCCTGGGGCAGCCATTCCAGACAGCCGCCTGCTGCAATGCGGAGATGGGTCGTCTGCTCGGCTGTCGAGCCGTTGCTGCGGTAAATCTTGCCCGCAGTGGCGGTGGTGGAAAGGGCATGAGCGTTTTGCGCCAGATGAACCTGAGTCGAGAGGCGATCGCCCCCTACTACGCCGCCCGCCGTGTGCAGCGTCACCACATGACAGACGCGATCGCCCTCCGGGAAAAACGGCCGCTGTACCTTCATGGGAGCCTGCACAAAGCTTCGCCCAAGCTGCGTTCTGCCCTCCCGCGCTACAAATTCCAGTTCCAGTCGCCCCTGCCAGCCCGAACCGTCTACTCCCATTCCACCGTCACTCCGTCACCCTGCCACCCCGCCAACGCTAGATCTGCCCGATCTCCAGCACATTCCCATCGGGATCGCGGGTGAACAGCGCCGGACGGCCCGACGCGCTCATCTGCACTGGGCAGCCATGTTCGACCAGTCGCGTTTTCATGGCATCCAGGTCAGGAGTGGCGATCGCCAAATGGGGATTTCGGCCCCACTTTTCCGCCTCCGTCAGCGAGACCTGAGTGCGCGGATCGGCCATCAGGTGAATCTGCACCTCGCCTAGCTGATACCAGGCTCCAGGATATTTCAAGGGTCGATCGATTTTGGTCAATCCCAGCACGGTGCCATAGAACTGTTCTGCTTTGTCCAAATCCGACACCAACAGCGCCGCGTGCAAGAATCGAGTCAGCATAGGGGCAATTCGCAAGGCGATCCCTACAGGAATCGCGCAATTACATCATCCTGATTCTAGGATGGGTTTCGAGCCGCATCGCAGCGATTTTTGGCTACACCTTAGCCATACCTTAGCTGTTCCTCAGCTATTCCCATGCTTCAAGCTTGCCAACTTGAACCGCACTCCAGCGCTGCCAGCCCTATATTTCTCCGGAGTGACGCTGCGAATGAAATGGCTGCAAGCCCGATGAATACTGGATTAGCCATCCAAAATCGCAAGCCCAAAATCGCAAGCCCAAGACCGCAAATCCAAAATCGCAAATCTAAAATCAACCGACCTCAGACTACACCACGCACCAAGATTCCGGTATACACGCCCTGCACGTCCACTTCTTCCACGTCAAACACGGTTGGCTGGTAGGCGGCGTTGGCGGGCTGGAGCGTTACTGTTGTTTCCGATCGGAGGTAGTGTTTCAGCGTCGCTGCATCGCCCACGCGGGCCGCAACGATCGCCCCATTTTTCAGCGAAGCCGGGTCTGGGTTGCGCCGCAGCAGGATCACGTCGCCGTCCAAAATGTGGGATTCGATCATGCTGTCGCCCTGAACGCGCAGGGCAAACAACTGGGACAGGTCGTAGGGCGATCGCCGCGCCAGGTTAGGAAACAGTTCCAGCGGCAGATAAATTTCTGGCTCGTCTACAAAGGTGGTCTTGGGGCTGTGGGCTGCAATGCCGCCCAGGAGGGGAATGCCCTGGGGCAGCTTGCGCCGACTCCTGGATTTGGGCGAAGCCTGCTCTAGCGCTGCCCAGGGAGAAGTGGCGGATGTCTCTGGCACAGCCTCGACGGTCGAACCCGTGCCCATTGCCTCGGCGAGAACAAGCTGGAGCGTTGGCGCTGGCTGTGCGGAGCGATGTCGCCCGGTTTTTGCCCCGTTCACCTGGCTCGACTGAACCACCTGAATGGCGCGGGCTTTGTGGGGTTTGCGGGTGATGTAGCCTTTGTTGCACAGAGCATTGAGGAGCGATCGCACGGGGTCCTTAGAGCGATAGCTCAGCCCGACGCGAATTTCCTCATAGGTCGGCGAAATGCCCTGCTGCTGGATGAATTCCGTCACCCAATCTAGGCATCGCTGCTGCTTGACGGTCAGCGGCTTGGGGGTAGATTGGCGGGTGGATTGCCTGACTGTAGACCGTTTGGCGGTGGGTGGCTTGGCCGTAGGCATGGCTGCAATAGTTTATTTATACTAGATGCTAACATCATAGTTCACTCGTTCTATACCGAATCAAAAACTTTTTATTTGCCTTAATTTGCCGCCCGCCGCTTCACAATTTCTATATCCCAGAGCGATATCTCTAGGGCGATATCTCTGGGGCGATATCTCTGGGGCGATATCTCTGGGGCGATATCTCAGGACAATCCGGCGGGGTGCAATCATGGGCGTGCGGGCAGAATTTCGGGAGTATCGACGGGCATTTCGACGGCCGCTGATGACTGCCCACGGAGTCTGGAGCGAGCGGCGGGGAATTTTGGTGAAGCTGACGGACGCAGCGGGGCGGACGGGGTACGGCGAGATTGCGCCCCTGCCCTGGTTTGGCAGCGAAACGCTGGAGGCGGCGATCGCCCTCTGCCAGTCGCTTCCCGAATTCCTGGATCTGGCGGATATCCGGGCGATCGCCCCCACGCTGCCGGCGGGCCAGTTTGGGCTGGAATCTGCCTGGGACTCGCTGATGCAGCATGACCCCAGAAAGTCTGACCTGCCCGCCTGGGAGCCGCCCCACCTCAGCGCCCTGCTGCCTGCGGGAGAAGGGGCAATTTCTGCCTGGAAGCCGCTTTGGGACCGGGGACACCGCACCTTCAAGCAGAAAATCGGCGTGGGCGAGTTGGCCGCAGAACAGGCCGCATTTGCCGAACTGATCGGGCAGCTTCCGCCCAGGGCAAGGCTGCGGCTGGATGCCAACGGCGGGCTGGATTGGGACACGGCCTGCCGCTGGTTGGAGCAATGCGCGGCCCATCCCCAGGTAGAATTTTTGGAGCAGCCCCTCGCACCGTCCCAGCTTGACGCAATGCTGAAGCTGGCCGAGCGCTTTCCTACGCCCCTGGCGCTGGATGAGTCTGTCGCCACGCTGGCCCAGCTCCGCACCTGCTGGCAGCGGGGCTGGCGCGGGGTGGTGGTGATTAAAGCGGCGATCGCTGGGTTTCCCAGCCAGGTTCGCGCCTTTTGCCAGCAGCATCCGGTCGATCTCGTCTGGTCGTCTGCGCTGGAAACTGCCGTGGCCCGCCGCTACATCCAGGCGCATCTGGTGCAGCTAGAGCATTCGGGGAACCGACCCGACCGCGCTCTGGGCTATGGCGTGGCCCACTGGTTTTGCGACCCTGCGTTTGAGCAAGATTCCGCCGCCGCCCTATGGCAAACCCTGACTGCCTCCGCGATTGCCTAGCCGCCTGCCTGCATCGCCCCTGGCTGGTTGGCATCGAACCTGCCGCCTTTGCCCAGCAGGTTCAGATTCGCCAGACGGCGATTCGCGAAGCGATCTCTACGGGAATCACCCCAGCGCTGCGGAGCCCCATCGCCCACCCCCCAGCCCCCTGGGAAACGCGCCCCCCGGCAACGCTGCTGATTGCCGAACCCGACCCGCTGAACTTTCTGGCCAGCCTTTGTGCGGCCATTTTGTCGGAGTGCCTGGAGGGATGGGCGATCGCCCTCGGCAATCCCGCCTGGGGCGTGCAGGAATGGTATCAACTCCACCACCACCTGTCCCCTTTGGTCATTCTCACCCCCACCGCTCCCTATCCCGTGCTTCCTCTCGATCCGGTACAGGCTCCGGCTCTCCCTACTTCTGCGGGTGAGGGAAGAACGAAGAACAAAGAACGAAAAGGGAGGGCAGCACAGCCTCTGGATCTCCTCATTCCTACAGGCGGCTCCTCTGGCCAGCTTCGCTTTACTCACCACACGGGAGACACGCTTCTTGCCGCTGTCCGGGGCTTTCGCCAGTTTTTTCAGCCAGAACTCGCCAGTGGGCCGGTGAATTGCTGCTGTGTGCTGCCGCTGTATCACGTCAGCGGGCTGATGCAGGCGTTGCGGAGCGCGGTGTCGGGTGGGCAACTGGCGCTGCATTCCTTCAAGGCGCTGGAAGCAGGAGACTTTCCGGCGATCGCCCCCGAACACTTTTTCCTTTCTCTCGTGCCGACCCAACTCCAGCGGCTGCTCGACTCGCCAGCGGGCGCAGACTGGCTGCGACGGGTTCACACCATTCTGCTGGGGGGTGCGCCGGCCTGGGACGACCTGCTCATCCAAGCGCGGCAGCAGGGCCTCCGCCTCGCCCCCACCTACGGCATGACCGAAACTGCCTCGCAAATTGCCACCCAGCGGCCAGCGGAATTTCTGGCGGGGGAAACGGGCTGCGGGCGGGTGCTGCCCCATGCGCTGGTGGATATTGTGGACACAACCGGAACACCGCTGCCTGCCGGAGAAGTGGGGCGAATTCAAATTCGGGCGGCTTCGCTGGCGCAGGGCTATTGGGGAGCGCCGGATTTTGGCGGCCAGTTTGCGACCGATGATCTGGGCTGGCTGGATGGGGCAGGACGGCTGCACATTGCTGGCCGCAGCAGCGACAAGATTATCACGGGCGGCGAAAACGTGTTTCCCGCCGAGGTAGAGGCGGCGATTCGGGCGACGGGGCTGGTGCAGGATGTGGCAGTGGTGGGGGTGGGCGATCGCCACTGGGGGGAAGTGGTGACGGCGCTCTACGTTCCCGCCAATTCCCAGGTTTCCCCAACACGGCTGGAAGCTGCGCTGCAAGACAAGCTCAGCCGCTTCAAACAGCCCAAGCGCTGGATTGCCGCCGACGGGATTCCCCGCAGTGCCCAGGGCAAGCTCAACCGCCGCCAGCTTGCGGAATGGGTGCAAACCGCCCAGCCACCAGTCGGCGATGGGGGCTGCCAAAAAGACCTGCCATCTCCCGAAACTGCGCGAAATGCGTAAGTCCTGTTAAAGTTTTGGATGACGACAATCGTGCCTCAGTCCACCGAGGCATATACCTTGAGACAGGGGAGGAACGTCCATGAGCGGACGGCTGCTGCTGGTCGATGATGAACCTGGATTGCGCCAGGCTGTGCAGGCGTATCTGGAAGACAGCGGCTTTGTTGTAGAAGTCGCCAGCAACGCCCGCGAAGGCTGGGAAAAGGTTCAGCAGTTGTTACCCGATCTGGTCATTTCCGACATCATGATGCCCCAGGTCGATGGCTATCAGTTTCTCAAGCAACTGCGGGAAGATCCCCGCTTCGAGACGCTGCCCGTGGTGTTTTTGACGGCGCGAGGCATGACCTCCGACCGAATTCAGGGCTACAACGCGGGCTGCGATGCCTATTTGCCCAAGCCGTTTGACCCAGAAGAACTGGTGGCCATCGTATCCAGCCTGCTGGAGCGTCGATCGGCGATCGCCCGTGCGGGTGGCGACGATGAAAAGACCGACCTGGCCGACATCAAAGAGCAAATCGCCCAACTGCGGGCCATGCTGTCGCAAAAAGGGTCGATTGCCCAAACCCCCGCCCCGATTCACCTCGACTTTACGCCCCGCGAGCAGAGCGTCCTAGAACTGGTTGCTGAAGGGCTGATGAACAAAGAAATTGCTCGTCGCCTCGATACTAGCGTCCGCAATGTGGAGAAATACGTCAGCCGGTTGTTTAGCAAAACGGGCACCAATAGCCGCACGGAACTGGTGCGCTATGCCCTGGAGCATGGCTTGACAAAATGAGAGATGGAGAGCTTAGGGGAATTTGCTGAATTAAAGATTGCGAAATGTTGCTTTTCTTTAATTTAGCGACATCTTTCGTTTCACTCCTCAAGAGACTGTTATCTTCATTCTCTAATGATGTAATGGAGAAAACACCCATGCAGACTTCTAAGCACCTGGGCCAATCCCTTGGGTTTATGTTGCTTCTGGCGATCGCCTGTGCAGGCATGGTAGGACTGATGACATCCCAGGTCGGCGCTATGCCCTAGTGTGGGTGCCCGTGTTTCCTGAGAAGGGGTGTTTCTATTTGTAACCTAGTGCGTGTGACGCTAGTTCCAGATGTATTCCTGGATGGCAGTAGGCTCACGGATCTCTGGCGGGTTGGCGTAGTCAGCCATGCACTCGCAATGCACTCGCAATGCACTCGCAATGTACTTGCAATTTACGTACCAGCAATGTGCGTACTTGCAATGTACTGAGCAAAACGAGAATGCATTCCGACGCATGGCGATCGCCCCGCCCAGAGGTCTTTTTTTGCCATTTTCTCAAACCGCTCGAACAGAATGGGCCCCACCCGTCCTAGAGACGCATCTGGGCTGGCCGGGATGATGCTCATCATGACGCTCGAACAGAATGGGCCCACCCATCCTAGAGACGCTGCAACAGATCTAGCCCGTGGGTGTCGGTGCCGCAGGTATGCAGCAGACCCAGGCGATCGCCCAGTTGCCTCACTTCTTCGGTCTGGCGGGGGCTGGGCTGCCACGGTGAGGGGTTGTTGTAGGCGTAGTAGGTTTCGATGCCGTCAATGCCCAGGTCGGCAGCAGCGGGGATCAACTCTTGGGGCGATCGCTTATATCGTGCCGGGTGGGCCAGCACCGCCAGCCCGCCAGCCCGGTGAACCGCAGCAATGACCCGCCCGGCCTGTCGTGCGTCGCCGTCTACCGACTGCCCCTGCTGATAGACGTGCAAGTCTGGATGTGCCGGGTCAAAGGCATAGCAGAGGATATGCACTTCGTCCGCCAGCAGTTCCGCCGTGATCTCCATACCTGCCCACAAGCGGGGCAGCGGTCTAGACGCAGGATTCTCCGCGTCATCCACCCACGCTGGCTGGAGACTGCTCAGCCACCGCTGCGCCCGAAAATAGCCGCCCGTGGAATGGTGATCCGTAATCGCTAAGCCGGAAAGTCCAATGGCGATCGCCTGCTCCATGAGCTGCTCCGGCTGGAGTTTGCCATCCGAGCAAACCGTGTGCATATGAAAGTTGTAAAACCGGGGACAGCTTTCGGCTGTAATTGTTTGAAACACCTGCCGCAGCGATGCAGCATCCTGTGCCCCTGAGGACTGAGCATTCACCCCTTGGGTGAGACTAACCGCCATAGTCTGCGCTTCATGATGTTTTACATCCGCAATTCTAGGGTTTCTGCAAACTTATTGCCAACCAAGAAGCGATTGGGATGGGAGCAAACCGTTTTGCATCACGCAATTTGCTCCCTGCCTGTTTAATCTTACGGTGGCCCTTAATCCAGTGAATATCTTGGGGATGGTTACTGTGGGTGAGCTTATGTACTAACACGGGCGATCGCGCTAGGATGGACAAGCGTTGCAAATCGTTCTCAGCAGATTCTCTGAATCGCTCCGGTGAATTAGCCGTGCGCCCGTCTAGGAGCGGTAGAATGTTAAGAATGGTTTCGCCTGTGGTTTCGCCTGCCAGCCCCAGCCCCTATGCCTCAACGTGCCGACACTGCCAAGCGCCGGAAAAAAGTCGATTCTTCGGGCGAGTCTGCGAATGGGCACGCTCCGGTTTCCCAAGACCTGTCTGAGAACCTGTCTGGGAACCTGTCTGAATCGGCCAAACTGACGGCAATTCGCGAAGGGAGCGCTTCGGGAATCGCCCAGCCGGGTTCCGCTGCCAATCCCCAAAACACAATTCGGATTCGCGGCGCTCGTCAGCATAATCTGAAGAACGTGGATCTGGACTTGCCGCGCGATCGCCTGATCGTGTTTACGGGCGTGTCGGGGTCGGGCAAGTCGTCGCTGGCCTTTGACACGATCTTTGCCGAGGGGCAGCGCCGCTACGTAGAGTCGCTCAGCGCCTACGCCCGCCAGTTTCTCGGCCAAGTAGACAAGCCCGATGTAGACGCGATCGAGGGCCTCAGCCCTGCCATCTCCATTGACCAGAAATCCACCTCCCACAACCCGCGCTCCACAGTGGGAACCGTCACGGAAATTTACGACTATCTGCGGCTGCTCTATGGGCGGGCGGGAGAGCCGCATTGCCCCCAGTGCGATCGCTCCATTGCGCCGCAGACGATCGACCAGATGGTGGATCAGGTGATGACCCTGCCTGACCGCACCAAGTTCCAGATTCTCGCGCCCGTGGTGCGCGGCAAAAAGGGGACGCACAAGAAACTGCTGTCGGGGCTGGCGGCGGAGGGCTTCGTGCGAGTGCGCGTCGATGGCGAGGTACGCGAACTCAGCGACAATATCGAACTCGACAAAAACCAGTTCCACAACATTGAAATCGTCGTCGATCGCCTGATTAAAAAGGACAACATTCAAGAACGCCTGGTGGACTCGCTTTCGACCTGCCTGAAACGGTCAGAGGGCATCGCCATCATCGACGCGACGCTGCCGGACGTGGATAACGTCGTACAGTTTCCGACCAAGCCTGACCTGCAACTGCCCGTGCTGCCGGGGATGGCGGCGGAACCCGCGGGGCGCTATGGCGTGGATTTGGAACCAGACGCGCCCAAAAACCAGCTAGAACTGCTGTTTTCCGAAAACTTTGCTTGCCCGGAACACGGCGCGGTGATGGAGGAGCTGTCGCCTCGTCTGTTTTCCTTCAACTCGCCCTACGGAGCCTGTCCCCATTGCCACGGGCTGGGGTCGCTGCGGACTTTCTCGGCGGAACTGGTCGTTCCTGACCCAAGCCTGCCTGTGTACGCGGCGATCGCCCCTTGGTCAGAGCGCGACAACACCTACTACTTCTCGCTGCTCTACAGCGTCGGACAGGCGTTTGGCTTTGAAATCCAGACCCCCTGGGAAAAGCTGACCCCCGACCAGCAGCACGTCATTCTGCACGGCAGCGACGAGAAGATCTACATCGAGTCGGACTCGCGCTATCGAGACACCAAGGGCTATTACCGCAAGTATGAGGGCGTGCTGCCCATGCTCGATCGCCAGTATCGAGAGTCCACATCGGAGCAGTTCAAGCAAAAGCTGGAGCAATACCTGATCGACCAGCCCTGCGAGGTGTGCGGGGGCGATCGCCTCAAGCCAGAAGCCCTAGCCGTCCGCCTGGGGCAATATCGCCTGAAAGATCTGGCCAGTGTCTCAATTCGCGAATGCCTCAACCGGGTCAACCAGATGCAGCTAACGCCCCGGCAGGCGCAGATCGGCGACTTGGCGCTGAAGGAAATCCGGGCGCGGCTGCAATTTTTGCTGGATGTAGGGCTGGACTATCTGACGCTGGATCGCACGGCGATGACCCTTTCCGGCGGCGAGGCCCAGCGCATCCGCCTGGCCACACAAATCGGCTCTGGCCTGACGGGCGTGCTGTACGTCCTAGACGAACCCAGCATTGGGCTACACCAGCGCGATAACGATCGCCTCTTGCACACGCTCAACCGCCTGCGCGACCTGGGCAACACGCTGATCGTGGTGGAACACGACGAAGACACCATTCGCGCCGCCGATTACCTGGTGGACATTGGGCCCGGCGCAGGCGTTCATGGCGGCAACATCGTGGCCCACGGCTCGCTGCAAAACCTGCTGGAGGCAGAGGACTCGCTGACGGGTGCGTACCTGTCTGGGCGGCGCGTCATTCAAACGCCTGCGGAACGCCGCAAGGGCAATAGCCGCAGCCTCAAAATCCGCAATGCCCGCCGCAATAATCTAAAAAACCTAGATGTCGATATTCCGCTTGGAAAATTCGTCTGCGTCACGGGTGTCTCTGGCTCTGGCAAATCGACGCTGATTAACGAACTGCTCTATCCCGCGCTGCAACATCACTTTGGGCGTAAAGTCCCCCAGCCCAAGGAAATGGCGGAAATGCAGGGACTTGCTGCCCTCGACAAGGCGATCGTCATCGACCAGTCGCCTATTGGCCGCACGCCGCGCTCCAACCCTGCCACCTACACGGGCGTATTTGACGTAATTCGCGACCTGTTTGCCGAAACGATTGAGGCCAAGGCGCGGGGCTATAAGGCGGGACAGTTTTCCTTCAACGTCAAGGGCGGGCGCTGCGAGGCCTGCGGCGGGCAGGGCGTAAACGTGATTGAAATGAACTTCCTGCCGGATGTGTACGTGCAGTGTGAGGTGTGTAAGGGGGCCCGCTATAACCGGGAGACCCTGCAAGTGAAATACAAGGGCAAGTCGATTTCCGACGTGCTGAACATGACGGCAGAGGAGGCGCTGGAATACTTCGAGAATATTCCCAAAGCGTCGGCGAAGCTGCAAACGATGGTGGACGTGGGGCTGGGCTATGTGCGGCTGGGGCAGACCGCGCCAACGCTCTCGGGTGGCGAGGCGCAGCGGCTGAAGCTGGCAACGGAACTCTCGCGCCGCGCCACGGGCAAGACCCTTTATCTGATCGACGAACCCACGACCGGCCTCTCGTTCTACGATGTTCACAAGCTGCTGGACGTGCTGCAACGCTTGACGGACATGGGCAACACGGTGCTGGTCATTGAACACAACCTGGACGTGATCCGCTGCTGCGACTGGGTGATCGACCTGGGCCCAGAAGGCGGCGATCGCGGCGGTCAAATCATTGCGGTAGGCACACCGGAGCAGGTCGCCGAAGTCCCAGAATCCTACACAGGACAATATCTGAAAAAAGTGCTGGCGCAGCATCCACCTGTGAAGTAAGCGCCCGGTGAGAATCCTGGTGTGATTGCCTGGTTTCTTACTTTTCAGCTTTCTTACTTTTCAGTCGCAATAATGTGCAGATCAATGTGCTGCTGATGGATGCGTTTCATCAGCTTTTGAGTAAAGGAGCCTTTGATCAAACGCTTCCAGGCGGGCTGCTGGCTTTCGCCGATGACGATTTGGGTGATGTGATATTCGTCGGCAACCTGGGCGATCGCCTGCGGGACGTTTTGTTTGTCGATTCGCAAAAACGTTCCGTCAAACTCGCGACATAGGTTCTCGCAGGTTTCAATGTGCAGGGATTCTTCGCGGGTCAAAAAGCGATCGGGGTCTGCAACAAACACCACGTAAAGCGGCGCATTCATATAGTTCGCAATTCTTGCCCCTCGACGCAGCAGTTGCACAGAGTTTGGATAGGTCGAAACACAGACCAAAACTCGCTCGTGGATATTGCAGGACTGGCTATTTAACTCGCCATTGTTGGCTTCTTCCTCTACGGTGTCGGCCACTTCTCGCAGCGCCAGTTCCCGCAGCGCGATCAGGTTGCGACGCTGAAAGAAGTTTGCCAGAGATTGCTGGATTTTCTCTTGACCGTAAATCTTGCCGTCGCGCAGCCGTGCTTCCAGGGTTTCTGGCGTGACATCGATCAGCACAACGGCATCCGCTTCATCCAGCAGGCGATCGGGAATGCGCTCCCGCACCACCACACCCGTAATCCGGGCAATCAGGTCATTCAGGCTTTCGAGGTGCTGGATATTAACGGTGGAATAGACATCAATGCCAGCGTCTAGAATTTGTTCAACATCCTGGTATCGCTTTGGGTGACGTGAGCCAGGGACATTGGTATGGGCCAGTTCATCGATAAGGACGAGTTGGGGCGATCGCCCCAAAATTCCGTCGGTGTCCATTTCCTCCAGAACAGTGCCCTCATGGGATACGCGCAGCCGAAGAACCGTCTCCAGACCTTTCGCTCGTTCCGCTGTATCCCGCCGCCCGTGGGTTTCCAGAATGCCAATCACCACATCTACGCCTTCAGCCTTCAACTGATGCGCCTCTTCCAGCATTCGATAGGTCTTGCCAACACCGGGAGCCATGCCAATAAAGATTTTGTGCTTTCCTCGCTTGCTGTCAGGATAGCCGTACAGCCTGTCCGACGGCAAAGAAGAGTCGCCCTTTGGGTTGTACATGATGGGGGTTTGGAGGTCAGGTTTATAGGGCATCCAGCGCCAGATTCAGCTTCAGGACATTCACACCCGGTTCGCCGAAAATGCCCAGAAATCGACCGTCTGTGTTCTGCGCGATGAGAGGTTCTAGCTGGCTTGCGTTCACATTGCGAGCGGCGGCGACTCGCTGAAGTTGAGCCTGGGCCGATTCTAGACTGATGTGTGGGTCAAGGCTGGAGCCAGAGGTGTAGACCAGATCGGCTGTTGGCGGAAGCCCTGACTGTCTGAGCCAATCTACATCGCCCTGAATGCGCTCTAGCAACGCGGGATTGCTGGGGGCGAGGTTGCTGGCTCCAGAAACGCCCGTTTGCAAGACCGCAGCCGTGGCCTCGTCGTTGGGGTCGTTAGTGCTGTAGGCGCTGGTGCTGGGGCGGCTCCAAAAGTAGCGATCGCCCTCAAACGCTTGCCCAATTAGCGCAGAGCCGACGGGGGTTCCCTGAGCATTGGTGAGCAGGCTGCCATTTGCCTGGAATGGAAATACGACTTGTCCGATAGCAATCATCGCGAATGGATACAGGATGGCAGTGAGGAACCAGAGTGTAAGAGTGGCACGAACAGCGCGGAAAAATTCACGAGTCATTTTTTTGAATGAATAAGGAACCTTAGTGAAATAGATTTGAGAGACTTAAAGGATTCATCCGGGAATCGGCAGAGAGGCGGTATGTAATGTGCTAATCTGCATCAAAACTTTTCGGGTTGGAACATTACGGTGAACAGATAGATCGACAACGCGGCAATTACCAGACCCAGCAGGGCGATCGCATAAGATTGTCCCCGCGTCAGCGCATCGCCTGTAGCTGCCATAACGGCAGGCGCAAGCAGCAGTCCAGCGGTTAACAGCAAAAACAGAAATGTTGGAGTGCTACGATACATAGTTTCAACGTCATAGTTGTGCAACAACGAAACCGACCAATTGACCCAAAAACGAGACAACGGCTACGCCAGACCCACAGCAGAGATGAGCAGATCAATCACCTTGATGGCGATAAACGGAGCCACTACGCCGCCCAGCCCGTAGATCAGGATATTGCGACGCAGCAGTTGATCCGCTGTGAGGGGGCGAAACTCGACACCCTTCAGTGCCAGAGGAATCAGGGCAGGAATAATCAGAGCGTTGTAAATTAGGGCAGACAGCACAGCCGATTGCGGACTGAACAGTCCCATGATGTTGAGCCTGCCGATGCCGATGGCAGCAAAGAGGGCGGGAATGATTGCAAAATACTTCGCAACATCGTTTGCAATCGAAAAGGTGGTGAGTGCGCCACGGGTAATAAGCAACTGCTTGCCAATCGTCACAATGTCGATCAGCTTGGTGGGGTCAGAATCCAGGTCTACCATGTTGGCGGCTTCCTTAGCGGCTTGCGTGCCGGAATTCATGGCTACGCCGACGTTTGCCTGGGCCAAAGCAGGTGCGTCATTGGTTCCGTCTCCCGTCATCGCCACCAGTTTTCCCTGAGCTTGCTCAGCGCGAATCACGTCAATTTTGTCTTCGGGCGTGGCTTCGGCGATGAAGTCATCTACGCCTGCTTCGGCTGCAATGACTGATGCTGTAATTCGATTATCGCCCGTGAGCATGATCGTGCGAATTCCCATCCGGCGCAGTTGATCAAAACGTTCTCGAATCCCGGTTTTAATGATGTCTTTGAGATAGATCACGCCCATCACGTCGCTATCCTGACAGACGGCCAGCGGCGTTCCGCCCAGACGCGACACTCGTTCATAGGCCGCATCCAGATCTGCCTGAGTTTGCCCACCGCGCGATCGCACAAACCCTTTGATGGCATCGACTGCGCCTTTACGAACCTCGGTGCCATCAGGCAAGTTGGTGCCGCTCATGCGGGTGCGGGCTGAGAACTCAATTCCTTCGGCGCGATCGCGCTGAAAATTGACCCGTGCGCCCAGTTCTTCTGCCAATCGCACGATCGACTTGCCCTCCGGCGTTTCGTCGAACACACTGGCCGCCAGCGCCACCTCCGCCACCTCTGCCAGCGTGTGCCCATTCACCGGAATGAACTCCTCCGCCAGACGGTTTCCCAGCGTGATTGTACCGGTCTTGTCCAGCACCAGCGTATTTACGTCGCCGCAGGCTTCTACTGCGCGTCCAGAGGTGGCAATTACGTTGAACTGTGCCACCCGATCCATCCCAGCAATACCGATGGCGCTGAGCAGTCCGCCGATGGTGGTGGGAATCAGCGCCACCAGCAGCGCAATCAGCACGGCAATGCTCACGGGAGATTGCACGTATTGGGCGATGGGGGGAAGCGTGGCGATCGCCACCAAAAACACCTGGGTCAACACGGCCAGCAGCACCGTCAGCGCAATTTCGTTCGGAGTCTTGCTGCGTTCTGCGCCTTCTACCAGCGCAATCATCCGGTCGATAAAGCCCTTGCCGGGGTAGGCTGTGATGCGAATCAGCAGCTCGTCGGAAATGATGCGCGTGCCGCCCGTGACGGAGCTGGCGATGTCCGTACCCGGTTGCTTCAGCACAGGAGCCGACTCGCCCGTAATGGCCGACTCATCCACCGACGCGATGCCGCCGATCACCTCGCCATCCGCCGGAATCACGTCGCCCGCCACCACGCGAATCTGGTCGCCCCGCTGGAGCCGAGTGGAGCTTACTTCTTCGACAGAACCATCAGATAAGATACGATGGGCGATCGCATCAGTTTTTGTCGCCCGCAGCGCATCTGCCTGCGCCTTGCCGCGCCCCTCAGCCACCGCCTCGGCAAAGTTGGCAAACCAGACTGTGAAAAATAAAATTAGCGTAATCAGCCCGTTAAAAAATCGCTGATTTTCTCCTGATACCGTGCCAAATAGATTCGGATTGAGCGTGAGCAGCGCTGTGATAATCGTGCCGACCCACACCACAAACATCACCGGGTTGCGAATCATGATGCGCGGATCGAGCTTCACAAACGCCTGCTGAATTGCCCGCGAATAGAGTCCGCTCATTTCAGCTTTGGGCGTGTGCCTCCGCTGTTCTCGAAGCTTTGTAGAAGATGCCATATGGTAGGGTTTGGGGGTTAGGGGTTAGGTTCAATTACTATGCGCCTGAGGCAATTTGAAAAGCTTCTGCGACTGGCCCCAGCGCCAAAACAGGAAAGAAAGTGAGTGCGCCAAGAATCAGGATCACGCCCGCAGTGACGCTAGTGAATAAGACCGTATCGGTTCGCAGCGTGCCTGCGTTTTCAGGGACAGCTTGCTTGCGAGAAAGCCCGTCTGCCAGCAATAGCAGCGCCACAATCGGCACGTAGCGACCCAGCAGCAAACTGACGCTGGCGCTCAGGTTCCACCACAATGTGTCATCGTCCAGTCCCTCAAAGCCGGAACCATTGTTTGCCGCCGCTGAGGCATACTCATAGATCACCTGAGATACGCCGTGAAACCCAGGATTACTAATGCCAGAGAGTATGTCTGGGAACGCTAGCGTGATAGCAGCAGGAAGCAAAATAGCAAAGGGATGAACCAGTAAAATGACGCTGGCAAGCACAATCTCTTGCTTCTCGATTTTGCGTCCTAAGAATTCTGGCGTACGCCCCACCATTAACCCTGTGAGGAACACCGCGAGAATCAGGTATACAAACAAATAAGCTGTCCCGGTGCCCTGACCGCCCCAGACAATTTGCAGGAACATATTAAACAATGTAGAAAAGCCGCCCGCAGGCATTAGCGAATCGTGCATACCATTCACCGCGCCGCACATGGTGCCTGTGGTCATAACTGCCCAGAGCGTGGTTTGCGCCCAGCCAAAGCGGACTTCCTTTCCTTCCAGATTGGGGGCAGTGCTGCCGAGCAGCCCGTTGATGGCTGGGTTGCCTTGATATTCGCCGACAGCGGTCAGGATAATTAACCCGACGAAAATGGAAAACACCATCCAGAAGATAAGCCATGCTTGCTTAAGGTTATGGGCAAAGGCTCCATAGGTGAAGATGAGTGCGGTGGGAATGCTCATCATGAGCAGCATTTCCAGCAAGTTGGTAAACCCGTTGGGGTTTTCAAACGGATGGGCAGAGTTAATGCTAAAGAAGCCGCCGCCATTTTCGCCAAGTTCTTTGATCGCCTCGAAGTGAGCGACTGGACCACGGGCGATCGCCTGCTGTGCCCCTTCTAAAGTCGTTACGACCTCTGGACCTGCAAGAGTTTCTGGAACCCCTGCCAACAGGAGCAATAGTCCGCTAACTATAGAAATCGGCAGCAGAATACGAGTAATCGACCGAATCAAATCTGCATAGAAATTGCCCAGCGATCGCCCGGTTAGCCCGCGAATGAAGGCGATCGCCACGGCTAGCCCCGTCGCCGCTGAGGTAAACATGAGGAAGCCCAGCGCCCAGACTTGGCTGGCATAGCTGTAGGTGGTTTCACCAGAATAATGCTGCTGGTTGGTATTGGTGACAAAGGAAATCGCCGTGTGCAGCGCCAGATCCCAACTGGGTGCGCCCAGTCCCGTTGGGTTGAGCGGCAGCACTCCTTGCAGTATGAAGATCAAAAATACCCAGATGCCCATAGCAAGGTTGCTCCACAGCACTGCGCGGGCATATTGCCAGCCCGTCATATCCGCTCGCTTGCGGAGACCGCTGAGGTTGTAAATCATGTTCTCGATGGGGTGCATCACGGGGTCGAGTAGTGATGGATGGTAGGTATATACCCGCGCCATATATGCCCCAAAGAACGGGGCGATCGCCACCATCAGGGCGAGGGTTAGCGCGATTTGAAAAAAACCTTGTGACATGAACTCGCCTATTCCTTGAAGCGTGACTTCGGCTTGTCTTAGTGTGTGACGAAAGCTGTTCTCAAACCATTCCACAGGCGGTATAAGTTTCTGTTTAGAAGTCGCAGCAAACTCGCAGTCTGTTTAGACGGCTCTATACCTCGTGATATAGCCGAGAGAGAACGCCTGCGTGCTTTGGAGCAGGCAAGGCAAAATAGGAAAGATTCAGAATGAGATTGTGGTGAATGCCAAAGTCAGATATCGCACAGCGTGACCGGGATTTGTCGATTCGGAGCTTGATTATTGGGCTATTTGCGATCGCCCTGGTGCTGGAGTACATTACGCCGCCAGAGTTTGTCTTTGGCTATTTCTACATCGGCGGGATTTTGCTAGCCAGCGCTCGCCTCAGCCGTCGAGAACTAGGCTGGGTGACGGCTACGGCGATCGCGCTAACCCTCTCAAACGTGTGGTTTCCCCATGAACAGCCATGGTCAATCACAATCTTGCTGAATCGCATTATCGCGGCGCTGGCGCTGGGAATTACGGGCTGGCTCAGCGATCGCATCCGCCGGAGTGAAGAGGCGATCGCCCAACAGCGGGCACAGCTTCAGGCGCAGGCGCAGCTTGCAAAACTGCGAGAAGACCTGGCCGCAACGCTAACCCATGACCTGAGAACGCCGCTACTGGGGGCGATCGAAACCCTCAGCGGACTGGAGCAAGAATATTTCGGCCCGCTGTCGCCTGCCCAGCAGAAGGTTTTATCCACGATGAAGCGCAGCCATCAAACCAGCCTCAAACTAGTTGAGACGCTGCTGGATATCTACCGCAACGACGCAGAAGGCTTGTCGCTGCAACTGGCTCCGGTAGACCTGACCGCACTGACCGAAATGGTGGCAGGCGAACTCAGCGGACTGGCCGCCAGCCGCCAGGTCTATCTAGCAATTCGCCATAGCGAGTCCGATTTTCGGCGATCGCTCTGGGTGAATGGCGATGTGTTTCAGCTACAGCGCGTGCTGACTAATTTGCTGAGCAATGCGGTGAACCATTCTCGCCGGGGCGATCGCGTGGAAATCTTGCTCGAATCCCAATCTGCTCACCATCTGGTGAAAGTGCTAGACAGTGGCGCAGGGCTGCGGTTGGAGGAGCTTCCCCACCTGTTTGAGCGATTTTTTCAGGGACAGAGCGATCGCCAATCCAAAGGTGCTGGGCTGGGACTCTACCTCTCTCGCCAGATCATCACCGCGCACGGCGGTACAATTTGGGCAGAGAATTGCGATCCGGCGGGTGCGCTATTTGCCTTCCGCTTACCCGCCTATCCGATGCCGCCTGCAATGTGATAAACCCAGTGATGACCAAGCCGCTACGCCTGCTGCTCGTCGAAGATGATGAACTGTTTCGCCTGGGGTTGCAGGTGCGATTGCGGCAAGAGGCAGGAATCGAGATTGCAGCCGAAGCGGAGGATGGCGAAACGGCGATCGCCCTGGCGCAGCAGCACCCTCTGGACGTGGTTTTGCTGGACATCGGGCTACCCGGTTTGGGGGGTCTGGAAACCTGCCGCCAGCTAAAGCAAGTTGCCCCAACCCTGCCCATCCTGGTGCTGACTTCTCAATCTCAAAAGACTCTGATTCCTCAAATCATCGAAGCAGGCGCTCAGGGCTATTGTCTCAAGGGTATCGGAGCCGAGACGCTGGTGTTGGCCCTGCGCTCTGTGGCGGCGGGTGCGTCCTGGTGGGATGCCGCTGCAACAGCAGAAATTCGCACTGCCCTTGATCTTCGCGCTGCGCCTTCTGCGGCTGTGCAATCGGGGGCCGCCTCTGCCCCGCCTCTGCCCTCGACGGTTGGGTTGACTCAACGCGAACTGGAAATTCTCTCGCTAATGTCTAAGGGAAAGAACAATCAGGAAATTGCGGCTACGCTTTACATCACGCCGGGAACCGTGCGCGTCCATGTTCACTCGATTTTGCAAAAGCTAGAAGTGCGCGATCGCACTCAGGCCGTATTAGCCGCGATTCAACAACACCTGGTCTAATGCAAAATTGCTGGTACAAGGTTAGTTCTGTTACTCTGCGGTTCTGTTACTCTACGAATTTCAGCACCTTGACCTGCGGTTCTGGAAGTTCGGCATACTGCGTCGCCTTTTGCTCAAGTTTGGAAAGCTGCCCCAGGGCAAGGCTACAGGGCATTCCATATTTGGCCTGGACGCGATCGCTGGCAATGTGCAGCGCGGTGCGCGATCGCTCCAAAAAGTCTGCTAAAGGATAAACCTGATCTGGGGTAAAGTAGTCCTTAATGACTAGGGACGGCGAATAGCAAAGCTCCTGGGAGCCGTCTGGCCACTCAATCTGAAAACGAAGCTCTGGCATTGGCAAAGGGTCAGGGGTGAGAAGGGGGAAATTTGGAGGCTGGGCTGAAGCGGCCGGTCGAGCGATCGAGCTAGGCATTCGGCATCTCTCCTATCGTATTCGTACCGCATTCATCTGCTTCTATCTGTATCGCGGAGTTCAGGGAACAGACTGATACACCCGACTCGACACACTTCAGCTTCCCCGAATCCACTCCGTTACGCCGCCGGGTTTGTCGATGAGCGTGATGCCCTGGGCTTTTAGCTCGTCTCGAATGCGATCGCCCTCGGCCCAGTTTTTCGCCTGTTTTGCCGCCGCCCGCTGCTGCACCAGCGCTTCGATATCTGCATCGCTGAGTCCATCGGGTGCTGGTGCTGCGTCTGGCGAAACGGTCAGCCCCAGCACCTCCGCCAGCGCCACCAGCGTTTGCCATTGGGCTTGCAGTGCAGCCG
Organism: Thermoleptolyngbya sp. M55_K2018_002; assembly: GCF_015295965.1. NCBI lineage: Bacteria > Bacillati > Cyanobacteriota > Cyanophyceae > Oculatellales > Oculatellaceae > Thermoleptolyngbya > Thermoleptolyngbya sp. M55_K2018_002. The sequence goes on along the minus strand of NZ_DVEA01000436.1, from coordinate 9,212 downwards.
GATCTGCCAGGGTTTTGCCGTCGTGGGTGAGGCGATTGCCCTCTTTTTGCAACTCTTTGGCCAGTTCAAACAGCACCGCCAGCGCCACGGGCGTATTCAGGTCGTCGTCCATCGCCACCTGAAAGCGCTGCACGGCCTCGCTTGCGGTCGCAATTGGTGGGGCTGGGGGGGCATTGAGCGCAGTGGGTTCTCCCTGGCCAAATCCCAGTGCCGCGCCGTGCCGATAGCCAAACCGCAGCCCCTCCGTCAGCGTGTCCCAGGCGTTTTGGGCAGAGGCGATCGCCTCTTCGGTAAAGTCAATCGGCTTGCGATACTGCGCTTGCAGCACAAACAGCCGCAGCACCATCGGGTCAAAGCCGCTCTCTAGCATCTGGCGAATGGTGGTGAAGTTGCCCAGCGACTTCGACATTTTTTCGCCGCTGATATTCACAAAGCCGTTGTGCAGCCAGAAGCGCGACAGGGGTTTGGCCAGCGCCGCCTCCGACTGGGCGATCTCGTTTTCATGGTGCGGAAAGATTAGGTCTTGCCCGCCCGTGTGGATGTCGATGCTGTCGCCCAGTTCCTCGCGCACCATCACCGAGCATTCGATATGCCAGCCGGGTCGTCCCTTGCCCCAGGGCGAATCCCACTCCGGCTCACCGGGCTTTGCCGCCTTCCACAGGGCAAAATCTAGGGGATGGTGCTTTTTCGCCGCTTCCTCATCGACGCGGCCGCTGGCCCCGGCTTCCATCTGGTCGAGCCTGCGCCCCGACAGTTTGCCGTAGCTGGGAAATTTTTCGACAGCGTAGTATACGTCGCCGCCGGATTCGTAGGCATAGCCGCGATCGATTAGCGACTGGATGAACTCGACGATCTGCGGCACAACTTCGGTGGCCTTGGGATATACATCGGCGCGGCGGATGTTCAGCCGATCCATGTCGTCCAGGTATGCCTGGATATAGGTTTCGGTGATGACGTTCCAGGGCACGTTTTCCTGGTGCGATCGCCGGATGATTTTGTCGTCAATGTCGGTGAAATTTTGCACGTATTTCACCGCGTAGCCGCGCCACAGCAGATAGCGCCGCAGCGTGTCCCAGGCGATATAGTTCCGCGCATGGCCCACATGCGAATAGTCGTACACCGTCACGCCACAGGCATACATCTTGACCACGCCGGATTCCAACGGCTCAAACGGCTCGACTCGTCGCGTCAGGGTGTTATACAAACGGAGAGGCATGGAAGGCTTTATTCGCAGGACATCTAAACCATCAAATTGTATTGCAGATAGAGCCGCGCTTGAGCCAAAGGCTGAGAACCTGCTACGGTGCAATTGGTGTGGATGTTGGATTGTTAGGGCGTGTTTTAAAACCCTTTGACCCCCCCTAGCCCCCCTTAAAAAGGGGGGAACTGAGCCGAGCCACTCCGGAAGTCCACCTTAATAAGGGGGATTTAGGGGGATCGACTCAAAGCAGTCAACGACCTAGAAAGGTTTAAGGCACTGCCTAGCTAGTTGGTGCGGGGCTTCTGGCAGTTCATTCTGAGTGCCACTTAGCTAGCGCAGGTACATCTTTGGGAGAAGGGGCTGGGGGATGAGGGCAACCTTGCAGAACTGGGATGTGCCCGTCAGCGCCGCTTGGAAGAGCCGCTTGGAAGAATTGATCCAAGGCTTGTATCCAAAGCTTGTATTGAGTTTTCAGCTAGGACTTATGAACCAGATGTCTATGAGCCAAATCTTTCTGGCGATCGCCTCTATTCTCGGCGGGCTGTCTGTGGCTGCTGGAGCCTTCGGGTCCCACGCGCTGCGGCCCAAACTGAGCGATCGCATGTTGGAAATTTTTGAAACGGGCACGCGCTATCAGATGTATCACGCGCTGGCGCTGCTGTTGGTGGGGCTATTGCTGCTGCGGGCCGAGGCGGGGCTAGGCTGGCTGAACGCGGCGGGATGGGCGTTTGTTGCGGGAACGCTGATCTTTTCTGGCAGCCTCTACGCCCTCAGCCTCAGCGGTGTGAAAGTGCTGGGAGCCGTCGCGCCAATTGGGGGTACTGCGCTGATGGTGGGCTGGGGCTGCTTGGCGATCGCCGCCCTCAGCTTAAAGTAGAACCCGCGCTGCAAAGCTCAGACAAGCTCAGGGGCGAACCGCAGAAATTGCGCCCTGGAAGCGTCGGGCTGCGTCCGTCATTCCCGCATAGTTCACAATTGGCTCTTCCACAATTAGCTCATTGGGAAACACGAACTCTGCGGTTTCGTAATATTGTTCTGTCCACTCGGCCCGTTGGGACATCTGATCCATATAGCCAACGAAGTGGCCCACCAGGAAATACACCGCGACCAGCGCCGCTGCTGCCATCGACACCAAAAAGCCCGCCAGCATCAGCGAAAACTCTTTACGGTCAAGCGCTTCTTGCATGAGGTGCAGTGCCCATGCCACCAGCGCTACGACGATGAACAGGATAAAGATCATTCTTATAGGAATGTAACGTTTTGTAATATTTCACATTGTAACAGTTCCTCAGAAAAGTGTCTCTAAAGGCAATCTAGAGATTTGGAATGATTGGTATCGAGTTGTACAGGATGCGCCGATTCGATTACCCCCTGACGGTTACCTGGTTCTCCCGCAAATACTGCTTGATCTCTGCGACAGTAAGCTGGCCGTAGTGTAGCAGGGAAGCCAGCAGCGCCGCTTCTGCCTTGCCCTCGGTCAGCGCTTCATGAATGTGGGCGCAGGTGCCCGCTCCGCCGGAGGCGATAACTGGAATCTGAACCTGTTCGGCGATCGCCCGCGTCAGTTCCAGGTCATAGCCCGCCTGCGTGCCGTCTGCATCCATGCTGGTCACCAGCAGTTCCCCCGCGCCGCGCTGTTCCACGTCCTTGGCCCAGGTGAGCGCATCCAGCCCCGTATTCTCTCGCCCGCCGCGCACGTAGACATCCCAGCCAGGATTGTCGGGATCGGTTCGCCGTCGCGCATCGATGGCGACGACGATGCACTGATTGCCAAAGCGATCGCTCGCCCGGTTGATAAACTCTGGGTCGCGCACGGCTGAGGAATTGATGCTCACCTTATCGGCTCCTGCCCGCAGCAGTTGCTTGATGGTGTCTAGGGAGCTAATGCCGCCGCCCACCGTCAGCGGAATAAACACCTGCTCCGCCGTGCGATACACCACGTCATAGATAATGTTGCGGTCTTCGTGGGTGGCAGTGATGTCTAGAAACACAAGCTCATCTGCTCCGGCATCGTTGTAGACCTGCGCCAGTTCCACGGGGTCGCCCGCATCCCGCAGGTTGACAAAGTTCACCCCTTTCACCACGCGCCCCGCCTTCACATCCAGGCAAGGCAAGATTCGTTTTGCCAGCATTGCGATCGCCTATTGAAGAGTCCACAAAAATTCAGCAAACATTCGACGAAATTTCTCTGCCCAAACTTCAACCCCGCACTGGTCTGAGAAAAAGCGCCACCAAGTCACCACAATATCGCTTAAATGGGGCGCAATACAGCGCAATAGACTGATACACTGGCTAATTGTTTGCCGATCGTTGAGTGTCGAGATGCAAATTGGTCAAAAGGTTCGGGTTCGTCGGTTGCGCGATCGCACGGGTCAAGCCGTCGTGAAGCACCTGGGGCAAGTGGGCGAGGTTCAGGATTTCAAAATGACAGATGGCAGCGGTGTCGGGGTCGTTGTGCAGTTTGATGACAAGTTTTCCACCTGGTTTTTTGAAGACGAGCTAGAGGTCGTTTCTTAGGGAGACGCATGAGTTTCATCCTGACGTTTTTGGGCAAAGGCGGAACCGGACGGACGACCGTGGCGATCGCCGCTGCAAAGCAATTCGCGTTGCAGGGTCAGCGGACGCTGCTGGTGGGACAAGACCCCGGCCCCGCCTTTGGTCTGCTGCTGGGCGCATCCGTCAGCGCAACGCCCCAGGAGATTGACGCAAATTTGAGCGCTGTCCACCTGCAATCTACCGCGCTGATGGAGTCCAGTTGGGAGGAACTCAAGCGTCAGGAAGCGCAGTACCTCCGCACGCCGATTCTCAAAGCGGTCTACGGTCAGGAGTTGGGCATCCTGCCGGGAATGGACGGGGCGCTAGCGCTGAATGCCCTGCGGGAATTTGACGGAAGCGGCAAGTATGAGGTCATCGTGTACGACGGCGCGGGGGACTTGTCTACGCTGCGGATGCTGGGGATGCCGGAAATTGCCACCTGGTATTTCCGCCGTTTCCGCAAGGTGGTGGCGGATTCTGACCTGTGGAAAGCAGTGTCGCCCTTTGTGCAGCCCGTTGCCGCTGCGGTGCTAAATGTGAACTGGTCGGGCGATTTGTTTGACCAACCCGCGATGCAGCAGAGCAATAATCTCATGGAGCGGGGCAAAGCGGCGGTCAATGATCCCAGCCGTGTTGCTGCCTACTTGGTGACGACGCAGGATGCGGCGGCGATCGCCACTGCCAAGTATCTCTGGGGCAGCGCCCAGCAGGTGGGGCTGACCGTGGGCGGCGTGATTCTCAATCAGTCGTCTGACGGGAGTGCAATCGCCCCAGAGTTTGCGCCGCTCCCGGTGACTGCGTTGCCAAACTATCCGGGGCAAGACTGGCAGCCTTTGATCGAGGCCCTGCCCGACTTTACCCAGGCTGCTCAGGCTCCCAGGGCGATCGCCGTGAATATTGCCGAGCGCAAAGTCGCCCTCTTCCTCCCCGGCTTCGACAAAACCCAGGTCAAGCTCATCCAATCTGGTCCGGAAGTCACCGTCGAAGCAGGCGACCAGCGCCGCAACATTTCCCTGCCGCCCGAACTCAGCGGCCGCCAGGTGACGGGCGCAAAGTTCCAGGACAGCTTCCTGATTATTTCGTTTTAGAACAGAGTTAGCCTATCTATTTTCCGGGGAACCCTATCCATAAATGGTCACTCGTACCATGTCGCTCTTTATATGCATAGCACGTAACTAAATATGGAACAGGTAGGAACTGTCAAATATCTTCGCAAGGATGATGGGCGCAAAGGATATGGATTTATTATCCCAGTATCTCCAATTCCTGGCTATGATAAGGACGTTGTGTTTTTTGAAGATGATTTAAAGGACACAAATTTTGGGCTGCTAGAAAAGGGGGAAAAACTTAGGTTCTGTCTAGAGCAGATAGTAAACAAGCAATCTGGTGAATTAGTATGGGTTGCTCGCCAAATATACAGAGATAGGGGTGAAGTACCATCCTCAGTTTCTACACCTGTTCTTAAAAACACTGTTCCTACTGCGGAAATTTCAACTTCCAATCCCCCCTCATTCAAAGCTTTAATAGAGAAATTTAATGAAGCTTGTGGGCTGATGGAACATATCAGAGACAGTGACGATTTTGAAGATGCTGTTTTTGCCTTGTTCCGTCTGCTTGGAATTCATGCTGTATATCAGTATCCCAGAGAAGCGCAGGCAGGGCGTGCTGATGGCTTTTTCATTCTGAAAAATTTAGCCGTTATGTACGATTGCACTTTGAGAGATTCTTTTGAGGAATATAAAAAGGATCAGATCGAGAATTACATCAATAAGTTGAGAAATAAATCTCAACTGACGATTGAACCAAGGCGATCTGATGGTGGGCAAGCGTCAAAAGAGCTTGAAATTCAAGGTAAATCTCGTCAAGTGTGGATCATTACGCGAGGCTCCACTCGCGAAATTCGAGATTACGATGGGATTAAAGTCAAAGAAGTCGCTATTAAGGACTTAATTGAGATTGCTGTGAAGCGTTGCAAGCAACTCAATTATGATGAAGAGGTGCTTTTCAATGAGCTTCTTATGTTGGGGACTAAGCCTCTTCTGTTGGGTGTGTAAGTGCGTCTAATACTCAGCTTATCTAGCGAAGTTGCCGATAGACTGGCAATTCGGGTGTGGCAGGATGACCGAGTTCGTTTGGGTAAGAGACAAAGATTTTGGCAACTGCTACCCCATATCGTTAGAGCCTTGTACAACGGCGCGCTGCAAGCACCCTGCGGCATAAACAAAAGCTCTCGCAGGCCCCAAACCTGCAAGAACCTCTGTTATTGCTCTGGTTATTTACTTTTGCTCCGGCAACATACACTTGTCGCTGTCGCATCCGGCGGGGCCCGCTTCCACCAGTTCCCCAGAGTCGTAGCGGGCTAGGGCTGCGTAGAAGTCACCCGTTCGCTGGCGCTCCTGCACCTCGCGCTGGAGCTTCAGGTATGTGGCGCGATCGATCTTCTCGAAGGGCAGCCGGGGGAAGGGCGCGTTGAACCGGGCTAGCAGGGCAGCGCTAATGTAGCCCTGATCCTGGGCGATCGCCCCATAAATGGCCTGGGCCAGCGGCTCGATCTCGTCTTCGTTTAGCTCGATGGTGGCACTGGTGTTGTGCGCCGTGTAGTGCTGCTGCACCTGCATGTAGAAATCGAACTGGGCCAGGGCGCTGAATTTCTCAATTTCGATTTCGTCGGCTCCGGGCAGGTTGGCCCAGGGAACCTCGACGGGAATTTCCACCAGCCATTCGGTGCAGCGCGGGTCAAACGGGTCGTTCAGCAGGTTGCCGTCGTCGTCTTTGTCGGATTGTGACGGCACGATGCTGTAGCCGTAGTCGAGGCAGGCCAGCGCTACGGGATCATTTTTGCGGAAGGTGATGCGGCGGATGAAGCGCTGGGCCTTGGGCGGGTGCCAGCCGGGAGATGCGCCCGTCAGCAGGGATTTTGTGCCCGCAGGCTGGACGGTGGTGCAGCGGTTGGGGCGGCGAAGCTGGTGGCGATCGCAGTAGTCCCACACCACGCGATGCACAATCTCTTTCCAGTAGCTCAGGTATTGCCGCTCCTTCTCCTTAAACTCTAGCCCTTTCAACGTGTCGGGGCGGCCCTGGGCCCACCAGCGCAGCCACTCCACGCCAAACGCCTGCACAAAGAAGTCAAATAGCCCGGTGAAGGACACGCCCACGATTGGGTCTTCTTCTCGCGACTGCTGATAGCGCGGCTCGGTAAAGCGGTGGTTAAGCAGCGCTGCAACGGAGAGCGCTCCGGCAGTGAAGGCATCTTCTTGCTGTTGGAAATCAAACGGATCGAGCTGATTCAGGTGAACTTCCGCCAAGTTGCAGTGGAAGTTTTCGCCAATGATTTCTCCACAGTTGTGGGCAACCAACCCGTTAGCATCGAAGCAGGCCGGGCCGGGCACGGTGCAGTCATACACTGCTTCTGTCCCGTCTGCTTCCAGCGCAGCGACCGTCACCGCAAACCGCTCACGGTTAAGCTGACGCTTGTAGCCCTTGAGCGCCTCCTCCAGCTTTTGGGCTTTTCGGGGTTCCTGAAACCCGACCAACTGCTGGAACTGGTGTAAGTTGTCTTTGGCAATGACCAATTCGTGCTGGGCTTTGCAGGCGTAGGGCGCAGGTTGGCGATCGCGATCGGGCAGCAGACGATAGCCAGCAGAACGGCGATTTTCGTACAGAGTCGCAATGATGCCGAGTCGAGCCAGCATCCGCTGCACTGCTTTCAGGGTGTTCAGATTACTCTGCGCCAGCCGCACACTGACTCCTTTAATCTGATCGCCTTGGACGCTGCCATCGGCATCAAATAGCCCCCGCAGAAAGCCTCGATGAAATTCGCAGCTTGTGGCTTCCAAAGCAGCAGTCATCTGCTTTTGTCCTGGCTTCATGCCAAACTGGGCCGCGAGTTTCGCCAGTCCGGTGGAGTTAATCACCCGGTGCTTAAGCTGGGCGTGATAATGAGCTTCGGGCGTTATCGGTTCATAGCCAACGGCGATCTTCAGAAGCTGGATTGCGTGCTGGCTCATCTCTGCTTGCGATTCTTGCCAGTAGCGCAGCACGGCGGTGTCATTCCACTGGGTTGTGGACAGGCTGCCGTCGCCCAGCAGGTTGCCCAAAAGCCAGCCCTCTTCCCAGGCTCCTGCACCATCCCACGGGTTAAGGTCGCGGTGGTTGTGCAACAAAATGCGATCGCCCGGTTGCAGGTCTTCTGCCGCAACCCATTCGGTGTATTGCGCCTTCTGGGTCTGGGCAGTGACCTTGAGCAATCGATGGTTGCCCGTCAGCCGCAGCGCAAAGCCCTCCTGGGTGGAAAGTTTGAATACAGGCTTCGTGCCAGAGTAGAAAAATCCCTCTGGTGTAGTGCTGAATAGCTCACCGTTGACATAGGTGCTGTGCTGCTTGCCGATCAGGTCTTTGACCTGGCGCGGCCCGTCGCCTGTGTGAACCCAGGTTTCGGCAGTCACACAGGGATTTAATCCATAGCGGCCCTTGCCCTGGGCCCGACGTTCCGCTTCTCCCGCCCACTGGATCGCGCCTTCACCGGAGTAGTATTGCTTGCGAACGGCATCGGTGCATTCCTCCAGCGTCGGCTTGCGGTGAAAGACGCGGGTGTGGTTCGCCATGCGGAGCGCGTCGCGTTCGGGGTCGATGCGCCAGTTGCCCTCAGCATCCTGCATCCAGAGGTTGTCCTTGGCCGTTTTGGCCAACTCATCCTCACTGTCGAACTGGCGCATCCCGGCAGAGCGGCGGATGTTTCCGGCAACAACGCAGGCGGCAGCCTCGTCGATTAGCAGGCAGCACTCGATGGAGTTGAGCTGGCGGCCGAGGGCTTTGTTCAAAATCGCCGCACACCGTTCATAAAGCTGGGGCAGCCGGATGGGATTTGCCACGCCGCCAAAGCCCTTCAGCCGTTCGCCCGCCGGACGCACGTCGCTGAGGTCGATAGTGATGGTGACTTCGCCGTTAAACCGCTCGTCGGTGGAGAGTTCCAGCACGGTTTGATAGGACTTGACCCAGCCCTGGCGACTGTCGCCCACGCGAATCGAGACGCGATCGCCCTCCCAAGTCACCGTCGTTTCACCCTGCCGCTGCTCCGCCGGGGTGCTGCCGATTTCGCCCTGCATGATGATGTAGAGGCGGTTGCGAATGGCGGGCAGTTGGTTGATGTACTTTGGCTCCAGCACCGCACCCGTGCCGCAGCCCATCATGGCCAGATCCATCATCAGCCCAAAGGCTCGCCAATCGACGACATTCGTGCTGGTGCAGTTGTAGGCTCCCGAAAAGTTTTCTGGCTTCTCAATCCATTCGGTTCCCCCCACCCAGAGCCAGCGTCCAGAGGGTAGGCTTTTGACTTGCGACTGCATTCGGGCAATTAAAGCCGCTTCTTCATCCGTCAGATTGCCCAGCTTAATTAATCCCTGGAGGGTGCGATCGCAGACCTCATCCCAGGTTTCTCGGACACTTCCAACTTTTTCAACCCGGCGGCTATAGGTTC